>JBBSQG010000087.1:0-9782 GCA_038258125.1 Solirubrobacterales bacterium | reverse complement strand
TCGAGCACGACCGCTCGCTGCGTCCGCGCCGGCTGGAGGACTTCGTCGGCCAGCCCGCGCTGAAGGAGCAGCTTGCGATCTCCGTCGAGGCCGCGCTCGCTCGCGGGGAGGCGCTGGATCACGTCCTGCTCGCCGGCCCACCGGGCCTGGGCAAGACGACGCTCGCCCAGATCATCGCCGCCGAGCTCGACGCGCCGTTCGTGCAGACCGCCGGACCGACGCTCGAGCGCAAGGCCGACATCGCCGCCTTCCTCACGGCGCTGCAGCCGCGCAGCGTCTTCTTCGTCGACGAGATCCACCGCCTGCAGCGCGCGCTGGAGGAGACCTTCTATCCCGCGATGGAGGATCGCCAGCTGCCGATCACCGTCGGCCTCGGCGCGGGCGCGCGGATCGTCACGCTCGACCTGCCGCCGTTCACGCTGATCGGGGCGACGACCCGCACCGGCCTGCTGACGGCGCCACTGCGCGATCGCTTCGGCCTGCAGCATCGCCTCGAGCACTACGACGTCGACGACCTCTCGACGATCGTCGAGCGCTCGGCGCGGATCCTCGACGTCTCGATCGAGCGCGCCGGCGCACGACAGATCGCCGGGCGCAGCCGCGGCACGCCGCGCGTCGCCAACCGGCTGCTCAAGCGCGTGCGCGACTACGCCGAGGTGCGCTGCGGCGGGATCGTCACGGCCGACGCCGCCGACGCCGCGCTGGCGCTGATGGAGATCGACGACCTCGGCCTGGATCGCCTGGACCGCGCGCTGCTGCACGCGCTGTGCGTGAAGTTCGAGGGCGGGCCGGTCGGCCTGTCGACGCTCGCCGTGACGGTGGGCGAGGAGCAGGACACGATCGAGGACGTCTATGAGCCCTACCTGCTGCAGTGCGGGCTGCTCAAGCGCACCCCGCGCGGGCGCGCCGCCACGAAGCGCGCCTTCGAGCACGTCGGCCTGCCGGTGCCGGCCGACGCGCCCGAGAGCCTCTTCTGAGCAGCCGGGTCGGCGCGCCGCCTTCACGCGGGGGCAAGCCCGGCTTGACTAGGCTTCAGCGCGCAATGGCTCATCTGTTCATCTGTCCCAACTGCGGCAACCGCAGCACGGAGACCGACCGCACCGCCGGCTTCTCTCGCCAGGCCAAGGGCTGCTCGAAGTGCGGTTTCGGGTTCCTCTTCGAGTTGCTCGACGACTACTACCCGGCGCCCAACGCGGCATTCTTCGTCTGCGACCAGCAGGGGCGCGTCATCGGCTGTGGCCGCGGCTCCTTCGAGCTGACCGGGCTCAATGACGAGCGCGTCATCGGGCGTGAGGCCAACGAGGTCCTCGGGCTGCAGTTCGAGGACGGCAACGATCACGTCAGCACGGTCCTGGAATGGGGCGTGCGGGCGCTCGGCAAGCGCGTCGCCGTCAACGCCGAGGGCGATCTGCCCGCCACCGCCACGGCAGACCTGTTTCCGGCTTACGACGACGACGGCGGACTGCTGCTCGTGCTCACGCCCGGCAAGTAACCTGCCGAGAAGACCTCCGTGAGCGACCGCCAGCGCAATCTCTTCGTCCTGCTGCTCGTCGCCGGGCTGCTGCTCGCATCGGCGGTCGCGGTCGCGACGAAGCCGACGAAGCTCGGCCTCGACCTGCAGGGCGGCGTCGAGCTCGTCTACCAGGTCAAGCCGCGCGCCGGCCAGCCGGCCCCGACGCCGGAGACGATCCAGCGCACGATCGACGTCATGCGCGAGCGCGTCGATCAGCTCGGTGTCGCCGAGCCCGAGATCCAGCAGGCCGGCGGCGACCAGATCAACGTCGCGCTGCCTGACGTCTCCAACCTGCAGCAGGCGATCAAGCAGGTGGGCACGGTCGCCCAGCTGGCCTTCTATGACTGGGAGCCGACCGTCATCGGCCCCGACGGCCAGCCCGACCCCGAGAACGCCGCGGTCACCGGCGGCCCGTCGGCCGGCGACGCGAGCGCCGGCCTGACGCTCTACGACGCGCTCCTGCGCGCCGAGAAGCGCCCGGCCAAGGTCGAACCGGACAACTCCCGCGACGGCAACCTCTACTTCGCCGTCGACCGCGACGCGAAGAAGGTCTACGGCCTCGGCGAGGAGACCGAGGCCGAGGCGCTGCAGAACGTGCCGGCGGCGAAGAAGGCCGGGGCCTCGGTCATCACGGTCAAGCCCGACACGGTGATCCTGCGCGCGCAGAAGCCAGCGGACGGGCCCAAGCCCGACCGCTGGTTCGTGCTCAAGGACGATGTCGCGCTCGCCGGCAAGGAGATCAAGGACCCCGAGCAGAACTTCGACCAGGGCACCGGCGGCTCCGGCCAGCCGATCGTCACCTTCAGCTTCAGCGACCAGGGCCGCAGGACATGGGAATCGGTCACGAAGGCGATCGCCCAGCGCGGCCAGGAGAGCGTCGGGATCCTGCAGTCCGGCGATCAGACCCTGCAGCACTTCGCGATCGTGCTCGACAACGAGCTCGTCTCCTCCCCGACGATCGACTATCGCCAGTACCCGGAGGGCATCGACGGGCGCAACGGCTCGCAGATCGAGGGCGGCTTCACGATCGGCACCGCGCAGGAGCTGGCGAACATCCTCAAGACCGGCGCGCTGCCCGTCCAGCTGGAGCTGATCTCCAGCTCCCAGGTCTCGGCGACGCTCGGCCGCCAGGCGCTCAACCAGGGTCTCGTCGCCGGCGTCGCGGGCTTCATCGTCGTCGCGCTGTTCCTGCTCATCTTCTACCGCGTGCTCGGCGTCATCGCGGTCGCCGCGCTCGCCGTCTACGGCGTCTACTTCTTCGCGCTCATCAAGTCGATCCCGGTCGTCCTGACGCTGCCGGGCATCGCCGGCCTGATCCTCACGCTGGGGGTGGCCGCCGACGCGAACATCGTGATCTTCGAGCGCGTCAAGGAGGAGATCCGCGGCGGCAGATCGATCGCCTCGGGCATCGCGACGGGCTACAAGAAGGGCCTGTCGGCGATCATCGACGCCAACGTCGTCATCGTCATGGTCGCGTTCATCCTGTTCACCCTGGCGACGGCGGGGGTCCAGGGCTTCGCGCTGACGCTCGGCCTTGGCGTGATCGTCTCGCTGTTCACCGCGGTGCTGGCGACGCAGGCGATCCTCGGCGCGATGAGCAAGTCGCGGTTCATCTCCAACCCCAGCGCGCTCGGCGCCGAGAAGCCCAAGGGCAACCGCTTCCGGCTGGACTACATGGGCTACTCGAAGTGGTTCTTCAGCGCCTCGGGCGTGATCCTGCTCGTCTGCGCGCTGGCGCTCGGCTCCAAGGGCATCAACTTCGGCATCGACTTCGAGTCGGGCACCCGGATCAACGTCGAGCTCAAGCAGAACGTCGACGAGAACAAGGTCCGCGGGGTGCTGCGCGGGGAGGGCCTGGCCGACGCGAAGATCCAGAAGGTCACCGGCAACAAGGACGCCAAGGGCGCCAGCCAGTTCCAGATCTCGACCGACAACCTCCGGCCACTCGAGGTCTCGCGCGTGACCGACGCGCTCGCCGAGGCGTTCGGCAGCGCGAACACGCCGAGCTCGACGTCGATCGGCCCGACCTTCGGCCAGACGGTGGCGAACTCGGCGGTGATCGCGATCCTCGCGTCGCTGTTCGTGATCTCGGCGTACATCGCGCTGCGCTTCGAACCGAAGTACGCCGTTCCGGTGCTGATCGCCCTGACCCACGACATCCTCATCACAGCGGGCGTCTACGCGCTCGTCGGCCAGGAGGTGACAACGGCGACGGTCGCGGCGTTGCTGACCATCCTGGGCTACTCGCTGTACGACACGATCATCGTGTTCGACCGCATCCGCGAGAACGTGCCGCGGATGCCGCGCGCGGCCTTCTCGCAGATCGTCAACCGCTCGATGTCGGAGGTCATCGTCCGCTCGCTGGCGACGACGTTCTCGACCGCGCTGCCGGTGCTCGCGCTGCTGCTGTTCGGCGGCGAGACGCTGCAGGCGTTCGCCTTCGCGCTGCTCGTCGGCACGCTGTCGGGCACGTACTCGTCGATCTTCATCGCCGGTCCGGTGCTGACGCTGTGGAAGGAGCGCGAGACCGTCTACCGTCGCCGCCACGTGCGGATCGCGGCGGAGAACGGCGGCGTCGTACCGGCGTTCGCGACCGGCGCCGCCAACGAGCAGATCGACCCCGACGCCAAGCGCAAGCTGCGCAAGGGCCAGCGTGTGACCGCCCCCGACGACCCCGAGGCCGGCGTCTCGCGCGAGGAGTTCGAGGAGCTCGTGCGCGACCTGCACATCGACCCCGTGCCGCAGCGCACGGCCGCCGCCAAGTCGAAGCCGAAGCCGAAGCCGAAGCCCGCGTCCGTGCGCGACGAGTCGGCCGACGCGATGCCCGAGGATGTCGTCATGCCCCCGGCTCGCGACGACAGCGCCGCTGCACCGAAGCGCAGCAAGCGCTCCTCGGCGGCCGCCAAGCGCCGCGGCAAGCACGGGAGGCCGCGCTGATGCCCGCCACGCCGACCGACGGGACGGATGACTGATGGGACTGCTCGCCTGGACGATGATCGGCCTGGCCCTCTGGCACTTCACCGTCTTTCTCCCCGACCGCTGCTGGAGCGGGATCATCGGCGCGTTCCTGGGCTGCAACTTCGGCGCGATCCTCTTCGGCCTGGCCATCCACGGCTTCGCGGTGCCCGGTCAGAACGACACCGACCTCATCACGGCGCTTGAGGGCGTGCCCGGCGCGATGATCGGCTACGGCCTCATGTACTGGCTTGGCGTGCGCCAGGAGGCGCGCGCCGGCGAAGAGGACGAGCTGCTCGCCACGTAGGAGCCTGTCCTTCTTCAACACGCTCCCAGGCCGGCTCGGGTCGCGCCCCGGCAGGGATTCAGGGCTCGCGCGCGTATTGACGTCTCATGCCCAGCAACGGAGCCGGATCGCAGCGCATCGTCGTCATCGGCGAACCGCGCGCGAGCACCGATCACCCGGCGCCCACCGTGCCGCGCCCCGCGAGCGCGATGCGTGAGCGGCCCGCGCGCCGGGCAGGCCCTGCGACGACCCGGATGGCAGATGGCGGCTGGACAGCACGACGGTTGGCTGTGGGAGCGGCGCTCGGCGGCGCCACCGTCCTCGCCGGCGGCCTGCTGTTCACGTCGAAGTTCGGCACCTCCGGCGCTGCCGCGAGCCCGTTTCTCGCCGTCGGCTTCGGACTCTTCGCGATCGGGATGGTCGTCTTCTGCGCCTGCCTGATCGCGCTCGCCGGGATCGGCATCGGCGTCGTCGTCGAGCGACAGGGCTGGGCGCCGGCGGCGCTCGCCGTCGCGGCTCCGCTCGCGCTCGTGTGGCTGCTGTACCTCGCCGGCGCGGTCGGCTACGCGATCCCCGCGGTGATCTCGCTGCTGCTCATCGGCGGGATCATCGTCGCGCTGAAGTAGCGGCCTCGGTCAGCCGGAGCCGATGAGCTGGTCGGCCGGCGCGTCGTCGTCGCGCAGGACCTCGGCGTCCCCGGCGATCCGCTCGAGGCCGGCTCTGCCGAAGGTGCGCGCGCCGCGTGAAGACGAGTGCACGGCGGGCGCCAGCGCCCGATCGGAGGCGAGGAGCACGACATTGCCGCCGAACAGCCGGCCGCTCGCGACGCGGGCGACGATGCGCACGTCGGCGAACGCGTCGAGCAGGGTCGCCGCCTCGCCGCGCAACAACTTCAGCTCGCCCTGGTCGATGAGGTTCAGCGCGTAGAGGCCGCCGGGCCGAAGCACGCGCCGGATCTCGCGGGCGAACTCGGCGGTGGCCAGGTGCCACGGCAGCGTGCGCGCCCCGAAGGCGTCGCCGACGATCACGTCCGCCGAGTCGGTCGGCTCGTCGCGCAGCGTCACGCGCGCATCGCCGACGCGGACCCGCAGGTCGGGCCCGGTCTTCAGTTCGAGCCGACGCCGGGCGAGCGTGACGAGCTCACCGTCGACCTCGAGCACCCGGGCAAGCGACCCGGGCCGCCTCGTGGCGACGTAGCGCGGCAGCGTGTAGCCGCCGCCTCCGAGGTAGACGACCTCGAGGGCGCCGGCGGGCAGCGCGTCGATGGCGTCGCCGATCCAGCGCGTGTAGTCGAACTCGAGGTGGTCGAGGTCGTCGAGATCGACGTAGGAATGGCGCAGGTCGTCGAGGACGAGCGTGCGCCCGCCCTCGCGGTTGGCGTCGGCCTGGATGACGGCGCAGTGATAGTCGGTCTCGGTCTCGCAGGGCGACCCCATCGCCATCGCCAGGCCGCCGAGCGTGACCGCGCCGGCCAGGTAGGTCACGGCGATCGTGCGTGCGGGAACGCTGAAGTGGACGGCCAGGGCGAGCGCGACCACCAGCAGCAGGCCGCCGGTCGCGAACACCGCCGTGCTCGTGGGCATGAGCGGGACGAGCACGAAGCCGGTACCGAAGGTCCCTGCGAGCGCGCCCGCGGTGGCCCACGCCGACAGGCTGCCGACGACGCGGCCCGTGTGCTCCAGATCGCGCAGCTTCAGCTTGGCCACCACCGGGCTGACGGCGCTGAGGGCGAAGGCGGGCGGAAAGAGGATCAGCAGCGCGATGAGCAGCGCCGGCAGCTCGTCGGTCCCGCGCGCGCTGGGGCCGAACGTCCGCACCATGGGGACGGCCGCGATGCACAGCAGGCCGCCACCGGCCAGCAGCAGCGCCAGCAGCCAGCGGCCGTCATAGCGGTCGGCGACGCGCCCGCCGACGGCGGCTCCGGCGGCGATCCCGGCCAGCGCGGCGCCGATGATCGCCGTGGTGGTCTCCAGCGTCAGCCCGACGTAGGGCGCGAGCAGCCGCACTCCGAGGATCTCGAGCACGAGCACGGCGCCGGCGGCGAGGAAGACGAGCGCGTTGGCCGCGCCGGCGCCGAGCGGCCGGCCCGCCGCGGGGGCGGCGGAGGAGGTCATGACGGGCATGCTAGGCGGGTTGATGGGCCCGCGGTCGCGTCGCGTGGTAGAGAAGGATCACCCCCAAACAGCGGGACCGCCGCCCGCTTCCGTCAGGTCCGGCCCGTAGCGTGCGCAGCAATGCCCGCCGACGCGCCCCGCCTGCAGATCGCCCCGTGCGACGTCGCCGCCGCGCTCGCGCTGGAGCGCGAGCTCGGGGTCAGCCATCCCGTCGCGCAGGTGCTCGTGCGGCGCGGGTTCGCCGATCTCGCCTCCGCGCGCGCCTGGCTGGCGGCCGGCGAGCGCCACGATCCGTCGCAGTTCAAGGGGATCGACGGCGCCTGCGGGCTGATCCTCGACCACGTCCGCGCCGGACGGCGGATCACGATCCACGGCGACTACGACGTCGACGGAGTCTGCTCGACGGCGATCCTGATCGGCGTCCTGCGCACGCTCGGCGGCGACGCGGACTGGTTTCTCCCCAGTCGCGCGGAGGACGGCTACGGGCTGTCGACGGCCA
Organism: Solirubrobacterales bacterium; assembly: GCA_038258125.1. Lineage (GTDB taxonomy): Bacteria > Actinomycetota > Thermoleophilia > Solirubrobacterales > Solirubrobacteraceae > CADCVQ01. The sequence continues at coordinate 2,415 of JBBSQG010000087.1, read as the reverse complement.
CCGTGCAGCGTCTCGCCGCGCGCGGAACGAAGCTGCTGATCACCGCCGACTGTGCGATCACCGCCGTCGACGAGGTCGCGGCGGCGCGCGCCGCTGGGATCGACGTCGTCGTGACCGATCACCACAGCCCGCGCGCGGACGGCGTGCTGCCGGACGCGCCGATCGTCCACCCGGCGGTCTGCGGCTACCCGTGCGTCGACCTGGGCGCCGCCGGCGTCGCCTACAAGCTCGCCGCCGCGCTGCTCGCCGCCGCCGGCGAGGACCCCGCGCTCGCCGACCTCGACCTCGACCTCGTCGCCCTGGCGACCGTCGCCGACTGCGTGCCGCTGCGCGGCGAGAACCGCCGCCTCGTGCGCGCCGGCCTGCGCGCGCTGGCGACCACGAAGCGGCCCGGGCTGCGTGCGCTCATGCGCGTCGCGCGCGCCGACCCGGCGCGGATCGACACGACCGCGATCGGCTTCCGGCTCGCCCCGCGGATCAACGCCGCCGGCCGGCTGGAGCGCGCCGACGCCGGCCTCGAGCTGCTGCTGACGCCCGACGAGATCCGCGCCGCGCAGATCGCCGACGAGCTCGACCGCCTCAACCACGAGCGCCGCCACACCGAGACGCGGATCCTGTTCGAGGCCGAGGCGATGGTCGCCGAGCTGGATCGCAGCGCGGCGGGGACGCGGGCGTCGTATGTGCTCGCCGCAGAGGGCTGGCACAAGGGGGTGATCGGGATCGTCGCTTCGCGCATCGCCGAGCATCACCATCGCCCGACGGTGCTCGTCGCGCTCGACGCGCAGACGGGGAGAGGCACCGGCTCGGGGCGCTCGATCCCCGGCTTCGACCTGCTCTCCGGGCTCGATGCGGCGAGCGCTCACCTGCTGCGCCACGGCGGCCACCGCGCCGCCGCCGGTTGCGAGATCGAGGCCGCGCAGGTCGAGGCGTTTCGCGACGCCTTCGAGGCGCACGCGGCCGCCACGCTGACCCCCGACGACCTGATCCGCGTGCGACGCGTCGACGCCGTCGTGGCCGGCGACGAGGTCGGCACCGCCCTCGCCGAGGAGCTCGGGCGCCTCGCGCCGTTCGGCATCGGCAACCCCGGCGTCACGCTGCTGCTGCCCGCCGCGCGGGCGAGCAACCCGCGCCCGATGGGGGAGGGCGACCGCCACGTGCGGTTCACCGTCAGCGCCGGCGGCACGCGTGCTCGCGCCGTCGCCTTCGCCACGACGAGCGTCGACTGCGACAACCCGCTCGACGCGACGTTCACGCTTGAGCTCAACGAGTACAACGGCAGCGTCGAGCCGCGCCTCGTGCTGCGCGATGCCCGGCCCAGCGCGCCCGCTCCGATCACGCTGCTCGGAGAGCCCGGCGACTATCTCGCCGCTGCCTTCGCCGAGCTGCGGCGGCCGCTCTCCGACGTGGCGCTGAAGCCGGCCGATCTCGCCACCGCGCCGCTGCGCGACCGCCGCGGTGGCGGGATCGCCGGCACGATCGCCGCGCTCGTGGCCTGCGGCGAGCCGGTCCTCGTCGTCGCCGCTGACGCGATCGCGCGCCGGCGCCATCTGCAGCCGATCCTCGGCGGCTTCGCGCTGTGCTCACACGATGCGCTGGAGCGCGATCCCGGCCTCGCCGTGGCGGCCGGCGACGGGCGCTGCGCAGCGCACGTCGTCCTGCTCGATCCACCGGCCGGCCCGCTGCGTACCTGCGGGCAGATGACGCACCTGGCCTGGGGGCAACCTGAGCTAGGCTTCGCAGAGCAGATCCATGAGCGTGAGTACGCACTTCGTGCTTCGCTCACCGTCATGTACCGGGCCCTGCGGGCCGCGGGCGAGGCGGGGGGTGAGGAGCTCGAGACGCTGCTTCGCGGCGATGCGAAGACGCCAAGGCCGGCGGTTGTGGCCGGACGCGTCCTCAGGGTCCTCGCGGAGCTGCAGCTCGTCAGCCTCGACCCGGACAGCAGGACGGTGGCGGTCCCGTCCGCGGAGCGCACGGCGCTCGAGCGGTCGGCGGCCTTCCGGGCCTACCAGCAGCGCTACGAGGACGGACGCACATTTCTGATCGAGGTGACAGCAAGGGCGGCGTGAGGGCTCCGGCCCGCCAGCGGGTCGCTGACGGGCCGCGGGCGCCGATCGACGCGGTGACCGTCACCGTGCATCCGCCGGTGCTGCGGACCGATCTCACCGAGCTGGAGCGCGGCCTGCTCTCCGACGTCTTCGCGATCGTCGAGGAGCACGCCGACGCCTCGGCGGTCCAGATCGACCGCGACGCGGTCGAGGCGGCGTTCGTGTTCGCCTGCGAGCACCACGCCGACCAGCGCCGGATGTCGGGCGAGGAGTTCATCGTCCATCCCGTCGGCGTGGCGAAGATCTGCGCTGGCATGCGGTTGGACACCGAGACGCTCTGCGCGGCGCTGCTGCACGACACCGTCGA
>JBBSQG010000086.1:0-9801 GCA_038258125.1 Solirubrobacterales bacterium | reverse complement strand
GAACCACCGGGGTCACGCCATCATCTATTGAGACGGAGCAAGCGAGACGGGGCGCCAGATCTACCGATGCTGAGTGTCAACCTGCGGGACGGCGTAGTCGTACGAGGCGCCGGGCTTGACGATCGGCCGGCCCCGTCCGAAGATCGAGGCGCGTATCTCGTCGTCGAGCCGGGGGCGTTGGTGATGAACCCGCTCGGTAAGCCACATGGATCTCTGGGGGTTTCTGAACATGCGGGAATCGTCAGCCCCGCGTACCTCGTGGCCGCGATCGACAAAGTCGTATATCCGAGGTTTCTTCACTACCTCCTACGCACGCGGCTCTACATATCCGAATACGAGCGGCGAGGTAAGTGGATGCCGCCAAGCCAGTTCAACATCTCCTGGGACCAATTGAAGCTGATTCGTGTCGCCCTCCCAAGGTATCCCGCGCAACGCACCATCGCTGACTTCCTGAACGGCGAGTGCGCGCGGATCGCCGAGTTGATCGCCGAGAGCTATGCGATTGACGGAGTGCTTGACGAGGCTGAGAGGCGAGCAATCGATGACTGCCTTGATGGGCATGCGCCCATATTGCGGCTCAGTTGGTTGGCAGATGTCCGTACCGGCTTGACTCTCGGCCAGAGGTTCGGTGACCAAGCTGTCGTCGAATATCCATATCTTCGCGTTGCCAACGTTCAAGCGGGCCGCGTTGACCTAGAGGAGGTCAAGACTGTCGCCCTGCCCGCGGCCGAGGCCAAAGCGACCACACTCGTCGCTGGGGACGTCCTCATGACCGAGGGTGGCGATATCGACAAGCTCGGACGGGGAACGGTGTGGAATGACGAGATCCCAGGGTGCCTCCACCAGAACCACGTGTTCGCGGTACGGACGCGAGATGAGCTCGAGCCGAGATATCTCGCGCTTGTGACGCGGTCCTCCCTGGCGCGACGGTACTTCGAGATGACGGCGACTCGCAGTACGAATCTCGCGTCGACCAACAGTTCTAAGGTGCGCGCTTTTCGCTTCCCGGTGCCTGCGCTGGCAGAGCAAGCCAGGATCGTGAGCGAGGTGACCGCTTTGCTGCAGACGCTCAGGGTGTCTCGACAGGAACTGATGGCGATGCGGCAGGGCCTCGTGCAGTACCGCGACGCGCTCATTACCGAGGCCGTCACGGGCAAGCTCGATATCTCTCGACTCGTAGGGAAGCAGATGGGCGAATCCGGCTCGGCAGCACGACGGGCATCTCGACCCGGGGTGTCGTTCGCATGAGCACGGCTCCGGTCAACCTGATTAGCGCGCAGGTCCCGTCCGATCCACGAGCGCCCGTGGTGGCCGGCGTTGCCGTGCACGCTCTGACCGCGGCGGTGGTTGCCCGGCGCGACCTGGAGAAGCTCGCGCAGGCATGGGAGGCGCCAGGCGTCTACATCCTGCTCGGTACGGTGGGTGGAGCGTCCTGTGAGGTGTACGTCGGGAAAGCGCGGTCACTGCGCAAGCGCCTGCTGCAGCACCGCAGCAAGCCCAAGCTCGATTGGTGGCGCGCCGTTGCGATCAAACGTGACACCAGCGACGGCTTCCACACCGCCGAAATCGGCTACCTGGAAGGACGGCTGGCCGCCGAGCTCGGAAGCCTGCCGACCGTCACGCTCATCGAGGGACAGAAGGATCAGGACGACACGCTCCCGGGGCATCATCTTCTCGCGCTCGACGCATTTGTGCCCAGCATCCTGTCGGTGCTGCGCGTGGTCGGGATTGATCTCACCCCGGCGAATCCTGAAGCTGAGCAGGGCAACGGCGTGTGCCCTGCGCCCAAGAAGTCCTACACGCCCGTGGCGGGTACGGTCGCGGACCTGCTCGCTGCGGGCCTGCTGGCCGCAGGCACCACGCTGACGGCCAAGCGCGCCGGCCGCAGTGTCGAAGGCAAGGTGACCGCCTCGGGCGAGATCGTGGTCGGCGGCGTCGCGTACCCGAACCCAAGCAAGGCCGCCATCGAGGGACTCGGGGTGCTGTCCGCAAACGGCTGGATCACCTGGCGGCTGCACGGCGGAAGCGGCGCCACGCTGGCCGACCTACGGACCCAGCTGAATGCGCAGCCGGGCCCCTTCTCGTGACCGCGTCCGTTCCACACACCGAGAAGGCTTTCGAACGACTGATCGTCGCTGAGATGACCGGTGCGGGTGGGTGGGAGTCCGGCGATCCCGCTGACTACGATGCGGAGCTGGGCTTGTATCCGCCGGATGCGATCGCGTTCGCGGCCGAAACGCAGTCGAAGAAGTGGGACCGCTTGGTGAAGCTGTCCGGGGGTAAGGCCGCTGCGCGCTCGGCAGTGCTCAGGCGCCTGGCCAGCCAGCTTGATCGCCACGGCTCGGTGCATGTGCTGCGCAACGGTCTGTCGGAGCGCGGCGTCGCCCTCGCGATGTGCCAGCTGCGGCCCGCTCACGCGATCGACCCTGACACCGAAGCGCGGTACGAGGCCAACCGCCTGCGCGTGCTGCGGCAGGTGCGCTTCGATCCGAAGTCGGGCGACTCGGTGGATCTGGTCCTGTTCGTTAACGGGATCCCCCACGGCGACGGCGGAGCTGAAGAACCGCTGGACGGGCCAGACGGTGGACCACGCCCGCGCGCAGTACAAGAACGATCGTGACCCGCGCAACGTCCTGTTCGGCCGCCGCGCCTTCGTGCATTTCGCCGCCGACGCGGAGCTCGCGTACATGACGACGCGCCTGGACGGGCCGAAGACCGTGTTCCTGCCGTTCAACCAGGGATCGGGCGGAGCGGGCCGCTCCGGCGGCGCCGGCAATCCGGGCATCGAGGACGGCCACCCGACCTCCTACCTGTGGCGGCAGGTCTGGGATCGCGATCGCTGGCTTGAGCTGATCCAGAAGTTCGTCCACGTCGAGCCCGCCGACCCGGCGGTCAGGGGCAGCCGGTCGACAATCGTCTTCCCGCGCTTTCATCAGTGGGACGTCGTCGCGGAATGTCAGGCCCACGCGCGCGTGCACGGCGCCGGGCACAACTACCTCATCCAGCACTCGGCCGGCTCCGGCAAGACCAAGGAGATCGCCTGGCTCGCCCACGACCTCTCGACGCTGCATCAGGACGACGACACGAAGGTGTTCGACAAGGTCATCGTCATCACCGACCGTCGCGTGCTTGACCGCCAGCTCCGCGAGCAGGTCGCCCAGTTCGAGCAGGTCAGTGGTGTCGTGCGCTCCGTGACCAAGGGGTCTGTTGAGCTGCGCGAGGCCCTGCTCTCCGAGCAGGCCAAGATCATCACGACGACGCTGCAGAAGTTCCCGTTCGTCCTGCGCGCGCTGGACGACGAAGACCTGGGCGACAAGACCTACGCCGTCATCGTCGACGAGGCGCACTCGTCGCAGTCCGGCGAGTCGGCCACCGATCTCAAGGAACTGCTCGGCTCGTTGACCGCTGAGGACCTCGACCTCGACGAGGACGACGGCACGCCGCCGCTGCTGCTGGCCCGCCTGGCCGCACGTGGCGGGCAACCGAACCTGTCCTTTTACGCGTTCACCGCGACGCCGAAGGGCAAGACGCTGGAGCTGTTCGGCAGCCGCGGCCCGGACGACCGGCTGCGCGCCTTCCACACCTACTCGATGCGCCAAGCGATCGAGGAGGGCTTCATCGTCGACGTGCTGACCAACTACACGACCTACGACCAGCTCTTTCGGCTGGAGACCGCGGCCGAAGGAACGATCGAGGTTCCCTCCGGCGAAGCCTCGCGGCGCCTTGCGCGCTTTACCGAGCTGCACCCCTACGTCAAGACCCAGAAGGCAGCCGTCGTCGTGGAGCACTTCAAGTCGGTGGTGCGGCCGCTGCTCGGCGGTGAGGCCAAGGCAATGGTCGTCTGCGAGAGCCGCGAGGAAGCGGTGCAATGGAAACGCGCCCTGGACCGAGAGATCGAAAAGCACGGCCACGAGGACGTCAAGACGCTCGTCGCGTTCTCCGGCGAGGTGACGGTCAAGAGCCCGGAGGCGGACAACAAGGGCATGTCCTACACCGAGCCGGAGATGAACAAGATCGCCGGCAGGGCGCTGCCCGAGTCCAAGCTGCCTGAGGAGTTCGACAAGCCCGGCTACGGCGTTCTGATCGTCGCCGAGAAGTACCAGACGGGCTTTGACCAGCCGAAGCTGTGCGGCATGTACGTCGACAAGAAGCTCGTCGGCGTCAACGCCGTGCAGACTCTGTCGCGGCTAAACCGCTCCCACCTGGGAAAGGACAGGGTCTACGTCCTGGACTTCCGTAATACGGGTGAGGAGATCCGCAAGGCATTTGAGCCCTACTACGGGCAGACCGAAGCGACCCCGTCAGACCCGAACGTCCTCTTCGACGCTGCCGACGCCGTCCGTGCACTCGACGTCATAACCGACCAAGAGCTGGCGCACTTCACGCAGGCCTGGGCGGCGCTTCACGAGGTCGACGAGGACAAGCACCACGCGGTGCTGTCCACGTCGACCCAAAGCGCCTACGACACCGCCCGCGCTCTCGATGGAGACAACCTGCAGGAGCTGCGCGACGCGCTGAACCGGTTCACCCGCTTCTACGGCTTCCTCTCCCAGGCGCTGCCGTACATCCCGCCCGACACCGAGGTGCTCTACCAGTTCAGCAAGGTCTTGCTGCGACGACTGCAGAGCGACAAGCCGCAGGGCGGCGTCGATCTCGCGGGCCAGATCGTGCTGACGCACTACCGCATCGCCGAGGCTGACGCGGATGCGATCACGCTCGGCGGCGACGACGTGCAGCCGTTGACCGCGATCACCGGTGACGGCACCGGCGGCGGCGCCGGCGAGATCCCGATGTCGCTGCTCGGCGAGCTCGTCGAGCTTTTCAACGAGCGCTATGGCGCGGAGCTCGGCGAGGTCGACGTGCTGAAGGTCATGACCGACGTACGCGACAGCGTCCGCGACGAGAACCCGGACCTCGCCGACCAGGCCGAGGCCAACTCCCGCGATGACTTCGTGCGCGAACGCGACAACCTGCTGATTGGTGCCGCACTCGCCGTCGGCGGCGATCGCGAGCGCCAGGCGACGCTGCTGAAGGCGCTCCTCGACGACGAAGACTTCCGCGTTCGAGCGGGGGAGCTGATCTTCGGTGCGATCTATGACGGCTACCGGATCCCGCCGGAGGCATGAGCGCAGACGGCGGGCGCTCGGCATCGAGGGGGCGCTCGTACTAGGTGCTCAGAAGGTCAACGACAGCCGTTGCAACGAAGACGACGCGCCCGTTACCCGAACGCTCCGTCACGATGTTCAGCTCGGCGAGGCGCCGAAGGGCCTTCATCGCGCCCTGGGCACTTATCTGATGGCGCGTCGCCACCTGGCTAGCCCGCAGGACCGGGGCACCGATCAGCTCGCCGGCCAGTCGCTCAGCGACGCCCGACACGCCGGAGTCGCGCACTCGCCGGAGGGTCTCATCCTGCCATTGAAGAAGCTGGTCGATGCGCTCGCGTGTCCCATTAGCCGACGCTTCGACGCCTCGCGCGAAGAAGGACACCCACGCATCCCACTCACCCGTCGTGCTGAGCCGCAGTAGCCCGTCTTGGTACTCCTCACGGCGCGCCTCGAACCATGGAGACACAACGAGCAACGGCTCGCCTAGCACCTTCTGACGCATCAGCTGAAGCGCGATAACGAGTCGACCGATCCGGCCGTTCCCATCCGAGAACGGGTGGAGCGTCTCGAACTGGTAGTGCGCTAGCGCGGCCTGCACGACTGCTGGCAGGTCCTCCGGAGGATTGTTGATCCAATCGACCCACTGGCGGAAGCCGGCGTCAAGCTGGTCGCCGGGCGGCGGCGGGACGAAGCGAGCTTCACTGATCGCGCTGTTTCGCGCTCCGATCAGCACCTGCCGGTCGCGCACGGCCCCGGCGTCCGTGTAGTCGCCGGGCGTGCCTTGTACGAGGACGCGCTGCAGATTCGCAAGCAGCCCCGTGGTCAGCGGGCGCTCGTGAACCCAGGCGAACCCCTCCTCAGCCGCGACCACGTAATTGAGAATCTCGCGAACCTCCATCGAAGCGTGCTGGCGATTTTCCAGCTCCGATGCGAGCACGTCTTCGATAGGTGCGAACGTGCCTTCAAGAGCGCTCGTGCTCTGAGCTTCGCGACGTAGAGACGGTTGTCGGAGGAGGGCCGGATGCGGCATTTGTCGGCCGGCTTGGTCTAGCCGGGCTAACGCAGCCTCGGCTCTCGTGACCGCGGTCCATGTCCTCGACGCCAGCGCCACCTCGTTCGGCAGGGCGTCGGGAAGGTAGGCGTAGTAGTCGAAATGGCCGCCGTTGCGCTGATCGTTGCCAGAGATCGGTACCAGCGCTCCGATGGGGCTTCGGCGCAAGGCCTCAAGATCCATGATGCCAACTGTAGCGGTCATTTGGTTGTAATGACACCGTAGGCCACAACTGTAGTTGGCGATTCCCGACGGGTGCCAACCAAACGACGTAGCACGTTGGATCGATCGGGCTGATGCGGATAGACGCCGCGAAACCCGCCAACATTTCCGCCAACATTCGGATGGCAAACGGCGTCAACCGGTGTCCTGGGTCGCTCGAGCCAAACGACCCGGAAACCGCGCTTAAGCAGGCGTTTGCGCTAGTCTTGCAGGCCAGCGCCGGACAGCGAACACGCCCGGCGGAGGCACTCGTAATGAAGGGGTCAGCGGTTCGAATCCGCTCGTCGGCTCTCAGGAGACGCCCCGCTCGGGCGGGGTTCTGTTGGCCACGACCTCCGGGCGCATCATTGACGAGGCGTAGCGCCGCGAATGGCACTTTGGGGGCTATATCCGCCCCCAATCCGCCATGCAGTTGCACCGGATCGTCCTCGACGACCCGCACCGCGGCGACGACCGCGTCCACTGCACCGCCTCCCGCCAACCAGGGCCTATCCGCGTCGCGTCCGGGTGAAGATCTCGCCCGACGACAGACAGGTAGTCTCGTCGGCGCCATGTCAGACGACATCCGAGAAGTCCTGCTCGACCTGCCGCTCGTGCAGACCGACGATCGCCCCGAGGGGATGATCGTCCTCAACGCGGGCGCGCTGCCCGCCGAGCGCCGCGCCGAGGCCGACGCGTTCGTCGCGGCCAACGGCGGCCTGATCGGCGAGAAGCCTATGTTCGAGGTCATCGGCGGCAAGTCGCCCGACGGCGGTCCGCCCGCGGCCGTGTTCTACGCATTGCCGCCCGCCGCGCTCGTCCCGCCGGCGCAGTAGGCACCACACCGGCGGCGCTCACACGCCGCCGGCCGCCCTACGCGGCGTCGCCCTCCTCGGACATGAGCGCGACGAACTCCACCGTCGCCTGCCCGGAGGACACGTCCTCGCGCTCGCGCGCCGGCAGCTTCTCACCGCGTGGCGGCGCGGCGCCGACCCGCTCGATGCAGCGCGCCAGCGTGCGCCCGCCGCCCGGCCGCGCCTCGCGCAACTCCAGCGTGACGCGCTGCTCGCTGGCGAAGTCGAACACGTAGGCGATCCGCTGGCCCTCCGACAGCGCGAGCTCGTCGAGCCGCGCGACCGCCGAGCGGGCGTGCGTCTCGGGCGAAGCGGCATGGTGGGGATGCGTATAGCGCTCGTCCTCGGCGCCCCAGAACGTGCCGTTGATCCAGAACGAGTACAGCTGGTCGTCGTCCCAGCCGAACGCCGACTGCAGCGCGTAATGGAGGTCGACGAGCGTCAGATCGTCGCGTACGAGGATCGTCCGGCGCACCCCCGGGAATCCGATGAGCTCGGCGCTGAACACGTACGTCTGCTGTGACATCGAAATCCTCTCGCCCGGGTATCCAGCGCGACGGTATGCGCACCACATGACAGAACACTGACAGAACACCTTTAGCGCGCTTCAGTTTCCGTCGCATACCCTTCGCCGGCCGTTTCCGTGCCCGATCTCGCCCACGACATCCCCGTATCCGCGCCGGGCGCCCCCGTCGGCTCCTCCCTGCTCAAGCGCCTGCGCGGCATCTGCGGCGACGCGCACGTCCTGACCGAGCCGATCCAGCTGCGCACGTACGAGTCCGACGGGTTGCTGCAGTACCGCGCCACGCCGGGCGCGGTCGTGCTGCCAGACAGCGCACGCGAGGTGCGCGACGTCGTGCGCGCGTGCAGTGACGCCGGCGTCCCGTGGGTCGCCCGCGGCGCCGGCTCGGGCCTGTCGGGTGGCGCGCTGCCGGTGGCCGAGGGCGTTCTGATCGCCGTCACGCGGATGCGCCGCGTGCTCGAGGTCGACCTCGACAACGGACGGATCGTCGTCGAGCCGGGCGTGACGAACACCGAGGTCAGCCTCGCCGTCGGCCCGACGCACTTCTACCCGCCCGACCCGTCCTCGCAGATCGTCTGCTCGATCGGCGGCAACGTCGCCGAGAACTCCGGCGGCGCCCACTGCTTCAAGTACGGCTTCACGACGAACTACGTCACCGGCCTGGAGGTCGTGCTCGCCGACGGCACGCTCGTGACGCTCGGCGGCAAGGAGCTCGACATACCGGGCTACGACCTGCTCGGCGCGTTCGTCGGCTCGGAGGGAACGCTCGGGATCTGCACGAAGGTCACCCTCCGCGTCGTCCCCGTGCCCGAGGCGGTCAAGACGATGGTCGCCTTCTTCGACACGACGAGCGAGGCCGGCGAGACCGTCTCGGAGATCGTCTCCGGCGGGGTCGTGCCCGGCGCGATCGAGATGATGGACAACCTCACGATCCAGGCCGCCGAGCAGGCCGTCGGCGCCGGCTTCGACACGACCGCCGGAGCGGCGCTGATCATCGAGCTCGACGGATCGCTCGCCGAGTGCGACGCCTGCTTCGACGACGTCGTCGCGCTCTGCGAGCGCAACCACGCGACCTCGATCCGGATCGCGCGCGACGCCGAGGAGCGCACTTCGATCTGGCGCACGCGCAAGGCCGCGTTCGCCGCGATGGGCCGACTCGCGCCGCACTACTACGTCCAGGACGGCGTGATCCCGCGCACGAAGCTGCCCGAGGTGCTCGCCCGGATCGCCGCGCTGGCCGACGAGTACGGCATGCGCGTCGCGAATGTCTTTCACGCCGGCGACGGCAACCTGCATCCGCTCGTGCTCTATGACTCCGACGAGCAGGCCGAGCGCGCCGAGGAGCTCGCCGGCAAGATCGTCGAGACCTGCGTCGACGCGGGGGGCTCGATCACCGGCGAGCACGGCGTCGGCGTCGACAAGAAGCGCTACATGCCGAGCATGTTCGGCGAGCCCGACCTCGCCGCCTTCCAGCACCTGCGCTGCGCCTTCGACCCGCGCGGGCTGGCCAACCCCGGCAAGGTCATGCCGACGCCGCGGCTGTGCGGCGAGGTCCCCGGCCCGTACCGCGTCCACCCCTTGGAGCGCGACGGCATCGCGGAGCGCTTTTGAGGGCCCAGGAGGTGCGTAGCCAGACGCCGGAGACGGCCCAGGACGCGGCCGCGCTGCTGGCCTCCTGCGCGGCCGACGGTGTCGCCGTGCGGATCGCGGGGGCGCAGACCAAGCCCTGGGGAAGTCCCGGCGGCGAGTGCGGCATGCAGCTGCACACCGCCGCGCTGGACGCCATCCTGGAGCACAACGCCGGTGACCTGACCGCGGTCCTGCAGCCGGGCGTGTCGCTGCGCGAGCTCGACACCGTGTTCGGCGCGGCCGGTCAGATGCTCGCGCTCGCCGCGCCGCGCGGCGAGGGCGAGGCGGCGACGATCGGCGGCGTCGTCGCCACCGGCGACTCGGGCCCGCTGCGCCACCGCTACGGCGCCCCGCGTGACCTCGTGCTCGGAATCACGGTCGCGCTCGCCGACGGCTCACTCGCGCGCGCGGGCGGCAAGGTCATCAAGAACGTCGCCG
>JBBSQG010000085.1:0-9825 GCA_038258125.1 Solirubrobacterales bacterium | reverse complement strand
GCCCCCGCGCGCCACGCCGGCGGGCGGGCCGGCCGGCATGGGCGGCGCGGCTACCCCCCCCAGCGGGCGCGGCGCGCCACCGCGCGCCGCGCCCGGCGTCCGGCGACCGGCGGCGACGCGGTCGCGTCGTGCCGGCGGCGCATGCACGACGCGACCCACCCGCGCCCTACGCTTAGCCGGTGAGTCGCCCGCCCGCAGACGACATCGCGGTCTCGGCCGAGCATGTCTCCAAGACGTTTCGCCTGCCCCGGGAGCAGGTCTCGACGCTCAAGGAGCGCGTCCTGCACCCGACGCGCGGGCAGCGTCACGACGACCTGCACGCGTTGCAGGACGTGAGCTTCGAGGTCGCCCGCGGCGAGGTCTTCGGCATCGTCGGGCGCAACGGCTCGGGCAAGAGCACGCTCATGAAGTGCCTGGCCAGCATCTACCGCGCCGATTCGGGTGAGATGTGGCTGCGGGGGCGGATGGCCCCGTTCATCGAGCTCGGCGTCGGCTTCAACCCAGACCTGACCGCGCACGACAACGTGCTCATCAACGCGGTCATGCTCGGCCTCACGCCCGACGAGGCCCGCGCGCGCTACGGCTCGATCATGGACTTCGCCGAGCTGCACGAGTTCGCCGAGCTGAAGCTCAAGAACTACTCGTCGGGCATGCAGGTCCGCCTCGCCTTCAGCGTCATGGTCCACGTCGACGCCGAACTGCTGCTGATCGACGAGGTCCTCGCCGTCGGCGATGCCGCCTTCCAGCAGAAGTGCTACGACGTGCTCGACCGCGCCCGCGGCGAGGGCAAGACGATCCTGCTCGTCACGCACGACATGGAGCAGGTGCAGCGTTTCTGTGACCGCGCGCTGCTGCTCGATCGCGGCCGCGTCGTCGCCGTCGGCCACTCGCGCAGCGTGGCCCGGCAGTACACGCAGCTGAACTTCGCCGCACCGGCCGAGCGCGAGTCGCTCGTACGTGCGGCCGCGCTCGCCGCCCGCACCGACGACCGCGTGGTGATCATCGACGCGTGGGCGCAGTCCGAGGCCGCCGGCCGCACGACGGTCCTGGAGCCCGCCGAGGCCAGCGGCATGGCGACGCGGGTGCGGTTCGTCGCAGCCGCGGCCGATCCCGTGATCATCTTCTCGATCACCGACGAGCACCAGCGCCGCATCATGTCGATGAGCACCGAGCGCCAGGGCTTTGCGACCGGCAGCCATGCGGCCGGTGACGAGGTCGACGTCGCGGTCGGCTTCGTCAACCATCTCTCGCCCGGACGCTACTGGCTGTCGGTCCACGTCAGCGAGCCGGCGGGCGGCGAGCTGCTGGCCTTCCGCGAGGACGTCTACTCCTTCGTCGTCAGCGGGACCGGCTGGGGCAACGTCGCCGTCGACCTGCCGCACGGCTTCCTGCTCACGCCTGCGCCGACCATGAACGAGGCCGCCGGTGAGCGCTGACGCCTACCGTGCCGACGATGGACGAGGCCGCCGGTGAGCGCTGACGCCTACCGCGTGCAGGGCCCGTCGGCGCTCGGCGCCGGCGACCGGCGGCGCCTGTGGAACCTGACGCGCACGCTGGCGGCGACCGACTGGAAGGTGCGCTTCTACGGCTCGACGCTCGGCTACGTCTGGTCGCTGCTGCGCCCGCTGATGCTGTTCGGAATCGTCTTCTTCGTCTTCTCGGAGGTCCTCAAGGCCGGTGCCGGCATCGACCACTACGGCGTGATCCTGCTGCTGGCGATGATCCTGTACTTCTTCTTCTCCGAGGTGACGGGCGCGGGCGTGACCTCGATGGTCGACCGCGAGTCGCTGCTGCGCAAGGTCGGCTTCCCCCGCGCGGTCGTGCCGCTGTCCGTCGCGCTCATCGCGGCGATGAACCTCGCGCTGAACCTCGTCGTGCTGGCCATCTTCGTCCTCGCCAGCGGCGTGCAGCCGCGCTGGACCTGGCTGCTGCTGCCGATCCCCTTCGTCGTCATGTTCGTCTTCGCGACCGGTGTGGCCATGCTGCTCAGCGCGCTGTATGTGCGCTATCGCGACGTGCGCCCGATCTGGGACGTCATCCTGCAGGCGCTCTTCTACGCCACGCCGATCCTCTATCCGATCGAGGCCGTCGTGGCTCAGTCGCAGACGCTGGCCAAGATCGCGCTGCTCAACCCGATCGCGACGCTTGTCCAGGAATCGCGGCATCTGCTGACGGGGGCGCCGTCGCCCGCCGAGGTGCTTGGCTCGCCGGCGCTGCTACTCGTGCCGTTCGGGATGCTGGTGTTCGTGACGTGGCTCGGCGTCAGGGTCTTCGAGCGGCTGGCGCCGCTGGCGGCGGAGGAGCTATGAGCGCGGGCGCACGATCTCCAGCCAGTCGGAGCGGATCCCGACGAGCTCGCGCCAGCGGGCGGGGTCGACCACGCGCACGGTGAACTGCTCGTTGGCGACGGGGTTGAAGAAGATCGGGCCGATGTGCCGCAGGCTCGAGAGATACCCACCTGTTCCCGGGCGCAGGTCGGCGCCGCCCTGGCGGATGGAGATGCCGCGGAGACCGCGCTCGATCCACACCGTCCCGAGCGACGCGTACGCGCCCGGGTTGTTCAGGCCCGACGGGGTCTGCGGGAGCGGCCGGCCATCGACCGCGATCACCATGCGCCGCTCGAAGGATCCCTCGACCCAGACGTGGTAGCGACCACTGCGCGGGATCTGGACCGGAGCGTCGATGTTCGACGGGCCGTCGCTGAGCAGCGCTTCGGGGTAGTTGCCGAATCCGCGCCAGCGCGGCGGGCGCGGGTGGCGCGTCGCGAGGAACACCGGCGGCCGAGCACGGGGCGCGTACGCGATCTGCCCGCCCAGCCTGCGCGCGCGCTGCGCCCAGCGGGCCGCCACGGGCTCGCTGATCCGGGCCGCCTGGTGCAGCACGTCGGGCCCGAGCGGCAGGTGGGCGAGGACGCGCGGGCTGTCCGGCGACCGGCGCCAGACGTCGTAGTACGTACCGCGCCTGACGAGCCGGAAGTTCGCCGGCGGCCGGCTCGCCTGCGGTCCGCGGCGCAGGATCGCGTAGGGCACCGACTCGATGTACTCCAGCGTGACGTCGTCGATGTCGATCGGCGTCTTCTCGCTCGGGCGTCGCTTCCGGTCACGCAGCGCGTTGGGGCGGTAGGGCTTCCCGCGGAACCTGTGCGCGTACTGGGGCGAGCTGTACACCGGCACGCTGCGCAGGAAGTAGTCGGCGAACTCGTCGTACTCGCCGAAGAACGCCGGGCCCTTCCCGGCGAGCGTGTCGTTGAGCTCGAGCAGCTCGGTGTAGCGCGCGTGCGGCGCCAGGGAGACGTCGTGGTAGGCGAGCATCGTCGACCACATGACGCCGGCGACGAGCGTCGCCATCACGACCGCGCTCAGTGCTCGCCAGCGCCCGGACCACAGAGCGGCGGCGCCCAGCATGGCGAGCAGGAGAACCGCGGGGGACGCGATCAGGAGCACCTTCGCGTCCGCATACGCCGTCCCGCGATACAGGAGGTAGAGGGAGCTCGGGACGATCGTCGCCAGCAGCAGGAGGGGACCCGTGCGCCGCCCGCGCAGCGCGAACACGAGCCCGACGATCGCCGCAAGTCCCGCCGTCCAGAGCATGATCGCCTGGACGACGTCCAGGCCGTCCGGGGCGTAGCGGAAGTCGCCGGACAGCCAGATCCCCAGGACCTGCGCGGCGTCCAGCGGTCCGGCGAGATGGCCGAGCTCCTCCTTGAGGTCGACCAGCACCGCGGTGTTGACCGCGACGGCCGATTGCAGCGTGCGCAGCATCGGCAGCGCCAGCGCCGCCAGCAACGCGGCGCCGAGCACGAGCCATACGATGTCGGCCCGACGCGGTGCGCGGAAGATGCGGTAGCCCCAGACGCCTGCGATCACCAGTCCGGGAACCGCAAGGTACGGCAGCATGGCGGGTCCGAGCGCGCCGAACGCCGCGGTCGCGACGATCGCGACCGTCAGCAGCGACCGCGCGGGACGGTGCTGCGAGATCGCCGCCGCGGCCAGCGCGACGAGCGTCATGAGCAGCGTGACCGCGGCGATCTCCTTGACCGAGCCGGTCATGTAGTTGCCGATCAGCAGCGCCGACTGCGATGCGGTGAACGTCACGAGCGCGGCCTGCCAGCGGCGCCTCAGCTGCGCCACGCTGATCGACCAGATCGCGAGCGCCAGCATGATCATCATGAACGCGATGAACGGCTGATACAGCCACGCGAGGTCGAGGGCCCCCAGGGGCGCCGTCACGCCGAGCGCCGCCTGCGCGGCGACGGGATAGGACGTCGTGACGTACTTGTTCATCGTCGCCTTGTTGGCGCCCTCGGGCAGTCCCATCCAGTCGGGTCCGCGCTGCGCGTACTGATCGGCCAGCGCCAGCTGGTGCGAGGTGTCGGGCAAGGCGAGATAACCGGCGAACGTCGGCTCGCCGGACAGCACGACCGGAGCCGCCAGCAGCACGAACAGCGCCGCCAACGCGACGAGCAACCAGGGATCGGGGCGCAGCGCCCGCAGACGGCGGTGCCCAAGGAGCAGGCCGGCGACGGCGAGCGCAGCGATCACCGGCAGCGCCAGGCGCGCGGTGCTCTCCGCGGCGGTGATCAAGCGCGCCAGCGCCAGCAGCGTCGCGAATCCGAGCGGAAGCATCAGCGCGCCCGGCGTGCGCCATGCCGTCAGGCGCTCGACGAGGAGCGCTAGCCCGAGGCAAAGGAGAGCAAGCGCGGCTGGGTACAGCAGCCAGGCTGCAAGCAGATCCACGTCCGGCGGCCGTCAGTCGCGGCGGCGTAGCCCGAGGATCGAGAGCAGGAACGACGAGAAGAACACCTGCAGCCCGATGATGACGAGTGCCGCCGACGTGACCGCGAGGCGCTCCTCCGACAGGGCGCCGAAGCCGCGATCGAACCACATGCCGACGATGATCGCCCCGGCGAGCAGCCCGGCGGCGAGGATTGCGCCGCCGACCATGAGACCGTGCTCGAGCCGGAAGCGCGCGCGCATGCGGTCGAACCAGGGGTCCTTCTCGTTCATGAAGTACGTCCCGTAGGCGTGCGCGCAGAGCCCGAGCGCGACGATCTGCGTGCCGACGATGCACAGCAGCTCGCCGCCGATGATCGTGTGCAGGTTCCACTCGCGGCCAAAGATCGAGATCTGGCTCAGGGAGATCATCGTGATGAGCAGCCCGAGCATGAGCAGCACCGCGCCCGGCACGATGAACAGGTGCGTCGGACTGTGGACGAGCAGGAAGCGCAGGTGCCGCCACCCGTCGCGCCAGCGCGAGAGCTTCGTCGTGCCGCCGCGCGGCATGTAGGAGATCGGGAACTCGCGGATGTCGAGCTTCTCCTTCGACGCGCGGATCACCATCTCCGAGGCGAACTCCATGCCGGTCGTGCGCAGGTCGAGTCTGGGCAGGATGTCGCGCCGGAAGCCGCGCATGCCGCAGTGCGCGTCGCGGATGCCCGTGCGGAAGAAGAGGTTCAGCGTGCCGCTCAGCAGCGGGTTGCCGATGTAGCGGTTGACCCAGTGCATCGCGCCCGGCTGGATGTTGTCCATCCGGTCGCCCATGACGAGCTGGGCGCCGTCGCGCAGCTCCTCGACGAAGTTGGGGATCTTGTCGAAGGGATACGTCATGTCGGCGTCGAGCATCACGATGTACTCCCCGCGCGCGGCACCGAAGCCCGCGAGGTAGGCCGAGCCGTATCCACGGCGCGGCTCGTGGACGACCCGCGCGCCCGCCGCGGAGGCGAGTTCGGCGCTGCCGTCCTCGGAGTCGTTGTCGGCGACGACGACCTCGCCGGCGATGCCCGCCGCATCCATCGCGTCCTGCGAACGACGCACGCACTCCTCGATGTTCTCCGCCTCGTCGAGGCAGGGGATCACGACCGAGACCTCGATGGCGAGCGCCGAGATCCCGGCCTCGCCAAGCTCTTTGGGTGTGCTTTCGATCGAGGCCACGGGGTTGCTCTTCATCGAGGTATCGTCAAACCCTCGCACAGTCAAGAACGCATGAGCGCGCGAATGTTGCGCTCAGAGGCCAAGCTTAGCCGGTCGAGAAGTCGCCTTCGAGGCTGTCCGCGTTCCCGAACCCGGCTCTGACAGTCTCCGTGGCGCGTGAAGATCCTCGTCGTCTACGACTGCCTGTTTCCCCATACGATCGGCGGCGCCGAGCGCTGGTATCGCAACCTCGCCGAGCGGCTGGCCGGCGAGGGACACGACGTCACCTACCTGACGCTTCGTCAGTGGGAGCGCGGCGAGCCGCACGACGTCGCCGGCGTGCGGGTCCGGACGGCCGGGCCGCGGCTGGCGCTCTATGCCGACGGGCGCCGCCGGATCGCGCCGCCACTGATCTTCGGCGCCGGCGTGCTCGCGCACCTGCTGCGCCACGGGCGCGCCTACGACGTCGTCCACACCGCATCGTTTCCCTACTTCTCGCTGCTCGCGGCGGGGCTGCTGAGGCGCCCGTCGCGCTACCGGCTCGTCGTCGACTGGCACGAGCTGTGGACGCGCGAGTACTGGCGCGAGTACCTCGGGCCGGTCGGCGGCCGGATCGGCTGGCACGTGCAGCTGCGCGGGCTGCGGCTGCGCCAGCAGGCGTTCTGCTTCGCCCGGATGACCGCGGCGCGGCTGCACGCCGAGGGCGTGCGCGGCCCGGTCGTGGTGCTGCCCGGCGAGTACGAGGGGTCGCTCGCCACGCCGCAGCCGCGCCCGGCGCGGCCCGAGGTCGTCTTCGCCGGGCGCCACATCCCCGAGAAGCGCGTGCCGGCGCTCGTCGACGCTTTCGCGGTGGCGCACCGCCGTGCGCCCGAGCTGCGCCTCGCGATCTACGGCGACGGCCCCGAGCGCGACGAGGTTCTCGCCCGGATCGCGGCCCACGGCCTCCGCGACGTGGCCCGGGCGCCCGGCTTCGTCTCCGCCGAGGCGGTCGACGACGCGCTCGCACATGCGCTCTGCCTCGTGCTGCCCTCGCGCCGCGAGGGCTACGGGCTCGTCGTCGTCGAGGCGGCCGCCCGTGGCGTGCCGAGCATCGTCGTCGCCGATCCCGACAACGCCGCCGTCGAGCTCGTCGACGAGGGGGAGAACGGCTTTGTCGCCGCGTCGGCCGGCCCCGAGGACCTCGCCGCCGCGATCCTGCGCGTCCGCGACGCGGGGCCGGCGCTGCGCGACCGCACGGCGGCCTGGTTTGCCCGCAACGCCGAGCGGCTGTCGCTGCGGTCCTCGCTGGACACCGTCGTGGCGGCGTACGGGGAGCGGTCGCGGTGACGCCGCTGGTGACGGTCCTGATCGGCGTCTACAACAACGCGACGACGCTCGACCGGGCGATCGACTCGATCCTGGCGCAGACCGTCGGCGACCTCGAGCTGTTGCTGATCGACGACGGCTCGCGCGACGAGAGCCCGGCCGCGATCGCGGCGGCCGCGGCGCGCGACGGGCGCGTGCGTGTTCTGACGATGGAGCGCAACGTCGGCATCTCGCGCTCGCTCAACGAGGGGCTGCACGCGGCGCGGGCGCCGATCGTCGCCGTGCAGGACGCTGACGACTACTCGTGCCCCGAGCGGCTCGAGCGTCAGCTCGCGGTGCTCGCCGCGCGACCCGATGTCGCCGTCGTCGGTTCGCGCATGCACGAGGTCGACCCCGCTGGGCGGCCCCTCGCCTCGCGCACGTCCTTTCGCGCGGGCGACGTCGGCGACGTGCTGCTGCGCTTCAACCCGCTGCCCAACACGTCGGCGGCCTTCCGCCGCGAGCCGGCGCTGGCGCTCGGCGGCTACGACCCGCGCTACCGCTACGCGATGGAGTACGACCTGTGGCTGCGGCTCGCCGACGACCATGCCCTCGTGGCGCTCGACGAGCCGCTCTCGACGCGTGTCATGTCGACGACGAACGTCGCCGCACGCGCCGACCGCGCGCAGACCGGCGAAGCGATCGCGATCCGCCTGCGCACATTGACGCGGCGGCGCACGCTGCGCGGCGCGAGCGGCCTCGTCGTGCCGGCGATCGCCTGGCTGACGCCGGTGCGGCTCAAGCGCGCGCGGCGCCGGCGGCTGGGCCAGGCCCCGTGAAGCCCCGCGCCGCGTCGAGGAGAGTGCTCCTGTGCGCGGTTGCCGGCGAGCACGAGCAGCCGGCCAGCGTCCGGCCATATGGCCGGTCCGACTCGTGTCGAGGTGAGCAGGGATGGTCACCAAGGGCGGGGGCTCCAAGCAGGCGGCGCTCGCGATGGCCTACAAGCTGCTGGACACCGCCCAGGACCGCTGGCGGCGCTTCAACGGCCACGAACTGATCGCCGGCGTCCTAGACGACGCCGTCTTCAAGGACGGCGAGCGCATCACCGAAGAGGACATCGACAACAACGACATCGACGCACCGCTGCCGCTGCCCGTCCGCTGCGACACTCGACTCGCTCGACCCCCTGCTGGTGACGTGTGTCTAGCGATGTCTAGCCCCCGGCTAGACATCGCTAGACACGGCGGAGAAGAGGGTGGGAACGGCGTCTTCTCCGCTCCGCTCTTGGACTCCGGCGAAGACCGACGCCACGACGGTCCACGCCCCCGCCACGTCACCCCCGGAGCACAGCGTCGTAGGCCGCGGCCACGCCGGCGAGCATCTGCTCGATGCTGAACTGCGCGCCCGCTCGCTCGCGCGCCGCGGCACCCAGCCGCTCGCGCTCGGGGCGAGCGCCGCCAGCGCCGCCGCCCAGGCGTCGACGTCGCCGGCGGGCACGACGATGCCGGAGTCGCCGACCGCCTCCGGATTGCCGGGCCCGTCGGAGACGACCAACGCCAGCCCCTGCGCCATCGCCTCGAGCACGGCGAAGGACAGCCCCTCGCGCGTCGAGGGCAGGACGAAGATGTCGGCGGCGACCAGCAGCCGGTCGACGTCGCGGCGAAACCCGAGCGGCCGGATGGCGCGCGAGGCCAGCCCCGCGACCTCGTCGGCCTGCGGCCCGTCGCCGGCGACGAGCAGCACGACCGGCGCGCCGCGGCCGGCGGCGGCGCGCGCCGCCGCCCCCGCGGGCCCGGAGGGCGCGCGGGGCCCGCCCCGCGCCCTCGTCGGCCGGCGGCCCGGCGCCGGCGACGCGCCGCCCGACCGGCGCGCCGCGGCGGGGGGCGGCGCGCGCCGCCGCCACCGCGGTCAGCACTCCCTTGCGCTCTGACAGCTCGCCGAGGAAGAGGGCCGCGACGTCGCCCTCGCCGAGCCCGAGCTCGCGACGGATCGCGGCTCGCTCGGTCGCCGCCGGCGCAGGCACCCGCAGCGCCACGCCGTTGTGGACGACCGTCAGCCGCGGCGCCAGCCCCGGCCCGAGCAGCGCCGCCAGCTCGTCGCGCTCGGCGCGCGAGGTGCACAGCGTCGCGCCGGCAGCGCCGACGGCCGTCCGCAGCCCCCGCACCGCGGCGGCCCGGCGCACTCCCTCCGTGCGACGCAGGAGGTGCAGGCCGTGCGTCGTGAACACGGCGGGCCGCCCGCGCAGCAGCGCCAGCGCCAGGATCGCCGTGACGTCGCCGTGGACGTGGACGAGGTCGGCGCGCCCCGCGGCCCGCGCGACCCGCGGCCAGCGGACAGGAATCGCCGCGGCCGCGGCGGCCGGCGACGGACCGGCGGACAGCGGGGCACGCGCGTGCTCGAAGCCGGGCAGCTGCTGCAGGCGATCGATATAGGTCTCCGCGCCGCCACCGCGGTGGGGAAGGATGTGCAGGACGCGGGTCACCGGCGGCTATCTTGCCGGGCTCGATGGACCAGCGCACGCCGCCCGAGACCTGCCCGCTCTGCGCGACGGCGCTCGGGCCTCCCACCCTGTACGCGCCCGATCGCCTGCACGGCACCCCCGGCCGCTTCGGCGTGGCGGTCTGCCAGCGCT
>JBBSQG010000084.1:0-9870 GCA_038258125.1 Solirubrobacterales bacterium | reverse complement strand
GCCGACGAGCCCGCCGATCAGCGAGATCCGACCATTGAGAACAGCGGTCGCGACCTGCTGGCGGGCCGACGGCGAGGAGGTCGCCGTGCGCCACGGACTGCCGTCCTGGGCGGGACCGGCGTTGGCGGGGGCGGCGACCGGCGGCGGCGCGGGTGCCGCGGCCTGCTTGTCGCCGTCTCCCCCGCCGAGCAGCACGACGGCCAGCGCGACGATGCAGCCGAGCGCAACGAGACCGAGCAGCACGCGCGCGCCGACCGGCAGGCGTCCCAGCGCAGACGCCGGACGATCGGTCTGCTCCGGCGCCGGCCCCGACGCCCGCGCGGTGGACGGCGGCGGCTGCCCGGGCGACCCGACGGGCGAGCCGGACGGTGGTGGTGGCGCCCCCGGCAGCTCGTCCTCCCACACCGTCTCGCCGGCGCTCTCGTCAACGGTGCCGGCGCCCTCCGCGACCGTGCCGACGCCGTCCTCCTGCCAGACCGCCTCGGTCGCGTCGTACGCCGCCTCGGCACGCGACTCCGACGGCTGCTCGGCGTCGGCGTCGGCGTCGGCGTCGGCGTCGAGCCAGACCGAGCCCTTCGACGGCGATTCCGGTCGCCGGGCCGCGGGCGCCGGCGTGATCCCGGTCGGCGAGCCGGCTGCCCGACGCAATGCGGAGCCCATCTCGTCGCAGCCCGCGAAGCGGTCCGCAGCATCCTTGGCCAGCGCCTTGCCGACGACCTCGTCGATCGCCTTCGGCATACCGGCAACCAGCTCGGAGACGAGCGGCGGCGCGTCGTTGACGTGCGCCATGATCGTCGCGAAGTCGTCCTTGCGCCGGAACGGCTGCAACCCGGTGAGGCACTCGAACAGGACGCAGCCCAGCGCATACACGTCGGTCCGCTTGTCGACGCCCTTGCCGCGGATCTGCTCGGGCGCGACGTAGCCGACGGTGCCCATGAACTGCCCGGTCTTCGTCAGCCCGCCCAGCGAGCCGAGGTTCTTGGCCAGGCCGAAGTCCGTCAGGTAGACATGGTCGGTGCCGTCGTCGGAGGTGCGCGGGACGAGCAGCATGTTCGCCGGCTTGACGTCGCGATGGATCAGGCCGCGCTGGTGGATGGCGGCGAGCGCGCTGGCCGCCTGGGAGACGATCGAGACGGTGCGCTGCAACTCGAGCGGGCCACTCTTCTCCAGCAGTCCGCGCAGGTCGGTCCCCTCCACGTAGCGCATCGAGATATAGAGCAGCCCGTCGGTTTCGCCCGCGTCGTAGACCGGGATCACGTTGGGGTGGTTGACCGCCCCCGCGACGCGTGACTCGTGCAGGAAGCGCGCGCGGAAGCGCTCGTTCTCGGCCAGCTCGCCGGGCAGGAGCTTCAGCGCGACGGTGCGCCCCATGCGCACGTCCTCGGCCAGGTAGACGACCCCCATCCCGCCGCGCGCGATGACCGACTCCAGGCGATAGCCGCCGATCTCGGCGCCGAGCTGGGGTTCGTCGCGCATCGGCTAGTGCTCCGTTCCGTAGGTCCGTTTGACGCTGCGCGGCTGCTGGCGCCGACTGGCAAGGACGCAGGAGCCGATGCGTGGCTCTGCCACGTGAGGTATCGAGGACGCCGCCAGGCGCTGATCAGCGGCCGATCCAACGGTGAAGGGACTTGGGGACCGGTGCACTACTAGGAGAGCTCGCGGTTGGAGATGAGGCCGCTTCCGAGCGCGCGGTGCACGAGCGCCGCGCGCTTGCTGTTCTGGGCAAGATCCTGGACGCTGAACTTCGCAAACAACGCCCGCAGGTGCGCCTTGATGGCCTGCACGCTGAGAAACAGCTCGTCGGCGATCTGCTGGTTCGTGGCGGGCGTCGCGTGCGTCGCGCCGTCCTTGAACGGCCGGCAGAGCGCGATCAGCACCTTGCGCTGGGTCTCGGACAGGTTGGCGGCGACGAGCAGGCTGTCGCCGGCCATCACGGTGCTCTGGGCACCGCCCGCGTCGGCGGACGCGCGGAACTGCACCACGGTGCGTCCGAAGCGGAGCATGTCGCGGTCGCGCAGCCGACGGCGCCCGTTGACGCGCTCGCCGTTGACGAACGAGCCGTTGCGCGACAGGCCGTCGTCGACGAGCGTCCACTCGCCGCCGCTGGGCTGCAGCTCAGCGTGCACGCCGGAGACCTCGGCGTCCCAGTCCAGGCACAGCCCAACCGTATCGCGGCGCCCGACCCACACGACCTCGTCGGCGAGCGTCACGATCTGCTGCTCGCCGTCGCCCTCTCGATGCACGAGGAACGCCGCGCCCTTGCGCTCGGCCTCGATCTGGGCCTTGAGCTCTGCCGGGGACGTGGGCTTGGATCCGAGGGTCTCCATCGCCCTGACAGTCTCCCGCTCGCGCGGGCGTCTTGCCAAACCGGTGGCGGCGGGCGGGCTAATCGGGCTGCGTCCGGGCCAGCCGCTCGATGCCGCCGAGGAAGACGTTGGTGGCGAAGCGGGTCGCGCCCTCGACGTCGGGCGGCTCGCGCTGGATCATGGCGACGCCGACCTCCAGCGCGGCGCCGACCATCGCTGCGGCGACGTAGCCGGCGTCGACCGGCGGCACCAGGCCGCTGCGCATCGCCGTCTGCAGGTCGGCGACGAGTTCGTCGATCCCGGCGCCGAAGATCGGCTGGTCGAACATCGCGCGGATCGTGCCGCTGTTGCGCTGCATGAGCTCAAAGCCCTCGGGATCGTCGGCGAGGAAGCGGAAGTACTCGCGAAAGCCGGCGGCGACGAACTCCTCCAAGGATTGCGCCTCCCGGCGGGCGGTCTGGACGCGGGCGCGGACCTTCTCGGCGCTCTGCTCGATGACCGCCCGAAACAGCGACTCCTTGTCGGCGAAGTAGTTGTAGAAGGTGCCGCTGGCGAGGTCCGTGCGGCGGATGACGTCGCGCACGGTCGTGCTGCCGTAGCCGAGTTCGGCGAACACCGCGCGGGCGGCGACGAGGATCGCGGCGCGGTTGGCCGTCTTCGTGGCCGCGCGGCGCCCACCCGTGCCGGGCGGCTCCTCGGCGATGCTCATCGCGCGCCGGCCGCCGTCTCGGCCGCGCCCACGGACGCCCGCGATGCCACGGGCAGCCCGCCGCCGGCCGACACCGCTCGCCGCGCGCCGCGGCGGCGCTCGCGACGCAGGTCGAACCGGTAGGTGTCGAAGTCGACCTGGATCGTGTGGCGCGGTGAGGTGACGTAGCGCTTGCGCATCCGGCGCTCCTCGCGCGCGACGGCCGCCTGCATCGTGTGCACCGCCGGCAGCCGGTACTCGCCGCGCAGGTAGTCGCAGATCCACTGCGACTGCGCCTCCGCCAGCGGCATGATCGCGCCAACCGGTTGCAGCAGGCCGACGAACGCCAGGCTCGGATTGCCCGGCGCGAAGACGCGGCGGTACAGCTCGATGCGGTTGTCGGGCGCCGCGATGAAGCCGTCGTCGAAGAACGGGAAGCTGACCTTGTAGCCGGTGCAGTAGATGACGACGTCGGCATGCACGCGCTCGCCGTCGGCGAACTGCACCCAATCGGGCCCGAGTCGCGCGATGTTCGGCCGCGGCGTGATCGCGCCGTGGATGACGCGGTCGAGGATCCGCCCGGAGACCGTCGGGTGCGCCTGGCCGAAGTGATGGTCGGGCTTGGGCAGCCCGTAGCGCTCGGGCCGGCCGACGTGCACGCGGATGATCACCTCGGTGACGCGCGCGTGGAGCCAGTGCGGGACGTGCGGCAGGTTGCTGATCTGATCCAGCGGCCTTCCGAACAGGTACTTCGGCACGATCCAGGCGCCGCGACGAGCGGCGAGGTGGGTGCTGCGCGCGACGTGGCTGGCCTCGACGGCGATGTCCATCGCGCTGTTGCCCATGCCGAGCACGACGACGTCCTTGTCGCGCAGAAACGCGTTGTCGCGGTAGGCGTGGGCGTGCATCTGGAGGCCCTCGAAGCCGTCGCTGCCGGGGAACGCGGGCTCCGGCCAGCGCTGATCGGAATGGTGGCCGTTGGCGACCACGAGCATGTCGTAGTCACGCGTCTCGCCGTGGGCATCGGTCAGCCGCCAGGTGCCGTCCGCGCGCTGGCGCGCGTGCTCGACCGCCGTCTGGAAGCGGATCCGGTCGCGGAAGCCGAAGCGGTCGACGTAGGCCTCGAAGTACTCGGCGATCTGCGTGTGATGCGGGAAGTCCGGATAGGACGCCGGCATCGGGAAGTCCGAGAACTGCATCCGCTCGCGCGAGGTGTTGATGTACAGGTCGCGGTAGGCCGCCGACATCCCGTTGCGGTTGTCGAAGACCCAGTTGCCGCCGATGCGGTCCGACGCCTCGTAGCACTCGAATGGCAGGCCGCGCTCGTGCAGCGCCTTGGCGGCCGCGATCCCCGACGAGCCGGCGCCGATGATCGCGGTCGTGGGGAGCGGGGGCATGGGGTCGGCGTGCGTTTGGACGGCGGCGACAACGTGACGGGGGCGTCACTTTATGTGACGGCGCCACCATCGCGCGCGTCATCGCCGGCCGCGCGCTCGGTGGCGCACCGGGACCGCGGCCGCGACGAACGGCCGGCGGGCGGCTCGGCGCAGCGCCTGCCTCAGCCGCGCCACCGTGCTGGCTCAATACCCCCGGGGCGCTCCGGGATCGGTCAGGCCGCCGCCGCGCGAGCGGCGGATGAAGTACACGATCGCCGCCGCGCAGATGATCGACAGCAGGATCGAGCCGCCGCCCTCACCGAAGAGCGCCCGGCCGATCAGGCCGCCGACGAACGAGCCGGCGAGTCCGATCCCGATCGTCATCGGGATGCTCATCGGGTCGGGGCCGGGCAGCGCAAGGCGCGCGAACGCGCCGACGAAGAGGCCGACGAGGGCCATGACGATGATGAAGGTCAGAAGAGCCATGCGGGGACAGTACCCGGCCACGCGGCCGCCTACCCCGGCCGGTGACCGGATCGGCGGAGAAGGAGATCCCCGCAGCGGCAGGCCGCTGCTGGCGCTGGACGAGCACCGCCTGCCCGCCAGGGGCGCGTCGCGCACCGCGACGAGCGGGGTGCTGAAGGCGCTGCTTCGGGGCGGCCGCCCCGATTCAGGCGCGACCACCATCACATCGTGCTGGTCTATCGGACCGCCTCTACGAGCGCGTAGGCGGCGACAATCCGTATGCGAAACGCCTCCGCGAAGCGTTGATACGCAAGAACGAGCAGGAACGCAGGCACGAACGGCTGGAAGTAGTCCGTCTGATCCCACGTGCATTCCACATTTACCTCATGGAAGTGTGCGCGCGCGAAAGCCGCCTCAAGCGCCGTGGGGTGACCTCGATCGTAGACCACATCGAACTCCACGACTCCCTCGCTCTCAGGGATGGTCCTGTGCAGGATCGCTTTCGCGATGTCGAACGGCACAACCCTGGCAGCGATCGCGAACAACGCATACCGGCATGGCAGGAGATGGATGCTCCGTCCGCCTGGCTTGAGCACCCGGGCCATCTCTGTGACGGCCGACTGGAGATCTGGCACGTGCTCGAGCAGCGTGCGCGACACCAGAAGGTCGACTTCCCCATTCTCGAACGGAATGTGGCGAGACACATCAGCGACGACGGTGCTCGTTGCCGTCGTGTTCGCCGATAGCTCATCTGCCGAGCTGTCCACGGCAACAATCCGGAGATCGCGATCACTGGGTATGCGCGAGGCGAACGAGCAGGTAACGCCCGCCGCCCACGTCCAAGACGAGTGCGCCGTCCGGTAGGGCGGAGAGCGCCCTGCCGACGCGTCGTCGTATCGAGCGTGCAGCTCGACATCGCGACGACGATCAAGACGCGCGGAGATGCGCCTGTTGGCGCGAAGGAATCGGGAGAGAGCGGACACGGAGCGGGGATGCGGGCCCGACGAGTTTACGTTCAACGCCCGCAAGGGATCGAGTCCAAGACGTGTTCTGGAGCGTCGATGGTCGCTGAGGACGCGGGGCTACCGCGGCGCTCATGTCTAGGTCCTGCTGAGCCCTGATCACCGATCGGGTAGCTGGCCAGCTCGCGGCAAGCCAGTGGACGCCTGGGACAGACGAAGCGGCTTCGCGCTCGGCGTCAGCGAACGATCTTCGTGACGGCGCGCCCGGTGCTCGCCTGGTACGGATAGCCGGTCTCGCGCGGAACCTTGACGCGGAACTGCAGGCGGACGCCGGGACGTCGCACGCGCAGGCGGTAGCGACCGGAGAACCGGCCGCGCGCGCTCGTCCGGCGCGCGGCGAAGCGCTGCCACACTCCCCCCTTCGCCCGCCCCTCGAGGTAGATCCGCTTTCCACGTCGCGGGAGCGGCCTCGCGACGACCGTGCCGGAGTAGCGCACCGTGACGCCGCGCAGGGAGATGTGCAGCGACGCGGCAGCCCGGACGCGGAGGCGCAGCGTCGGCGCGGTCGCGGGCATCGCGCTCGACGAGCCCTCGTAGGTGATCGCGATCCGCCGCGACGGGCCGCTCCCGGCGATCCGGTATGCGTAGCGACCGTCCACGCCCGTCGTGACGCTCCGGGTCGTCGTCGCACCACCGGAGTCGCGCTTCTGGGTGACGACGACCCGCCCGCCGGCGATCGGCCGCCCGCCGGCATCGGTGAGACGACCGCGCACGCGGACCGCGCGCGCGTACGACCTCGTATACGTCGCGTGGCCGTTGGCCGCGAACTGCGCCGACAACGTCGAGGCGCCGCGGGTCGGCGGGTCGGCGGGCGGCGCGGCGCGGCCCACGGCGACGACGCCCGGACGCTTGATCGAGCGGCTGTTGCCGGCCGCGTCGGTGACGCGCAGCGTGGCGACGTAGTCGCCTTCGGCCAGCTTCGACGTGTCGATCGAGAACTCCGCGCCGTAGCGCGGCGGGCACGCCCTGAAGTCGACGTGCGGGCAGATCGACGTGTCGGCGTCAAGGTCGTCGGTGGCGACGACGGCGCTGCCGAGCAGCAGCTCGACGCGTGCCACGCCCGACTCCTCGTCGACGGCCGTGTAGCGCACCGTGCGGCTGCCGCGCTGGAGATCGCCGGAGAGCAGCGTCCCGCCGTCGAAGTAGCCACCGGGAATCACGTTCTCGTAGAGGTCGGTCTCGATCCCGCGCACAGTAAGCGGCGTCGCGCCAGTTAGGTGACAATCATCGGGCGCCCCCGCCGAGCAGTAGAGGCTGATGTAGACGACGGGATTCGTTGTCGGGAAGGGGGGGCTCACCCACGGAGCGTCATCGGGTCGTGAGCCGCCCGGCGGCGCGAAGTTTCCGCCGTAGCCAACGTAGACAGGCGCGCCGCTTCCGCGGAGGTCCGCGTCGACCCACGTGCGGTACCCAACGATGCCGACCGCGGACTTCGAGCCAGATTCGGGGCGGCGCAGCTCGAACCCGCTATTTGAATGTCGAGGCAGGGACCGCCCCGGCCCGAGCGTGATGCCGAAGCCGCCACCGAGCGCGCAGTTGTCGAAGAACTGGGCATCGGGACCTGCGAGCATTGGATGCCATAGCAACTCCGACATTGGCGGTAGCGCCCGCCCCGGCACGTTGCAGGAGTAGAGCTTGTACGTGCCGGCGCGCGCCTCGCCGGCGGCACCGGCAAGACCGATCAGGAGCACGACGCCGAGCGTCGCGAACACGCGTGGCAGACCATGCTGCCTGCCGCCCGACGCCAACCGATGCCTGTCGTCCATGTCCCTCTCCACCGCTCGGGGCCTCCGTCGGACCCTTATGATGTCAAGTCGCCGGGCGCCGACGGTTCGCCCCCTCAAGTGCTCTGAAACGCTCGCAATTTGCGGCATTATTCCGCCCCAGTCGCTCGATCCCGCCGAGGAACACGCGCGTTGCGAAGCGCGTCGCGCCCTCGACGTCAGGCGGCTCGCGCTGGATCATCGCGACGCCGACCTCGAGCGCGCCGCTGCTGCTCGCGCTCGGCGGACGAGACACGTGGGCGCCGCGCTGGGGCGGGTCAACTGGGCCGGCGTCGCCGCCGCCGCCGCCGCGCTGCTCGCGGTGGTCGGGCTGCTCGCCCGCGAGCCGGGCGCGCTCGGCATGCCGCTCGTCCCGATCGGGCTCGGCTGGTTCGTCGCGGCCGGGATCCTCGGCCTGCGCTCGAGCGGCTGAACGACCTCGCCGACGGCGCCCGCGCGCCGAGACCTACGCGGGGACGGCCGGCCCGACGTGCGGCGGGGGTCCCGCGGGACCGCCGTCGGCATCCGAGTCCGGCCCGCCGGGCGTCGCGCCGAGCGTGCCGAGGTAGCGGTCGACCATCCGCGCGCACTGGCGCCCCTCGTTGATCGCCCAGACGATCAGCGACTGGCCGCGGCGCGCGTCGCCGGCCGCGAAGATGCCCTCGACGGTGGTCGTGTACGGCGCCACGGCCTTCGCGTTGCCGCGCGCGTCCTTGGCGACGCCGAGCTGGTCGAGCAGCGGCTGCTCGGGATGCAGGAAGCCCATCGCCAGCAGGACGAGATCGGCGTTGAACTCGCCCTCGGTCCCCGGCACCGGCTTGAACGGCGGCGCCGGCTCGGCCTGGGCGTAGTGCAGCGCGCGCACATGGCCGGCGTCGTCGCCGGCGAAGCGCGTCGTGACGATCGAGAAGTCCTGCTCGCCGAGGCCGGCATCGCGCGCCTCCTCCATCGCGTAGGAGAGGCGGTACTTCTGCGGCCACAGCGGCCATGGCGTGCGGTCGTCGGGGCGCTTGGGCGGCGGCTCGGGCAGCAGCTCGAGCTGGGTG
This sequence comes from Solirubrobacterales bacterium, assembly GCA_038258125.1. Classification (GTDB taxonomy): domain Bacteria; phylum Actinomycetota; class Thermoleophilia; order Solirubrobacterales; family Solirubrobacteraceae; genus CADCVQ01. The sequence continues at coordinate 1,204 of JBBSQG010000084.1, read as the reverse complement.
ATCGACTTCGCGCCCTCGCGCAGCGAGTTGCCGACGCAGTCGGCGCCGGTGTCGCCGCCGCCGATGACGACGACGTGCTTGTCCTTCGCGGTCAGGCCGGCCAGCGCAGGCGGCTCGCAGCCGGTCGGCGTGCCGGTCTGCGTGGCGACCCAGCGGTTGCGGTCGTAGAGGTACTCCATCGCGAAGTGGATGCCCTCCAGCTCGCGGCCGGGCGCGGGCAGGTCGCGTGGCGTGCGCGAGCCGGTCGCCAGCACGATCGCGTCATATGACTCGTGCAGCTCTTCGGCCGAGATGTCGTTGCCGACGTCGACGCCGCAGCGCACCTCGACACCCTCGTCGATCAGCGGCTGGACGCGCCGCTGCACGACGTGCTTCTCGATCTTGAAGTCCGGCACCCCGAAGCGCACGAGGCCGCCGGCGGCCTCGTCGCGCTCCAGCAGCGTCACGGCGTGGCCGGCGCGGCGCAGCTGCTGGGCGGCGGCCATGCCCGCCGGGCCCGCACCGACGACAGCGACGCTGCGGCCAGTCTCGCGCTTGGGCGGCAGCGGCTTGACCCAGCCCTCCTCCCAGGCGCGGTCGATGATCGAGTTCTCGATCTGCTTGATCGTGACCGAGTCGCCCTCGCGGATCTCCAGCACACAGGCGGCCTCGCAGGGCGCCGGGCACAGCCGCCCTGTGAACTCCGGGAAGTTGTTCGTCGCGTGCAGCTGGCGGATCGCGTCGTGCCAGCGATCGCGGTAGACGAGATCGTTCCAGTCGGGGATCAGGTTGCCGAGCGGGCAGCCGCTGTGGCAGAACGGGACGCCGCACTCCATGCAGCGCGCGCCCTGCGCGGCGAGCTCGTCGTCGGGCCGCGTGATCGTGAACTCCTCGTAGTCCTGCGCGCGCTCGGCCGGGTCGCGGTAGGGAACGCCGACGCGCTCGATCTTCAGGAAGGCACCGATCTCGCCCACTAGGAACCCACCTGCTTGGCCGACGCAGCGTGGGCGGCGGAACCGCCGTTGGACGCCGCCGCCTCGGCGGCCGCCCGCTCGGCGAGCACGCGCTTGTAGTCGACCGGGAAGATCTTCACGAAGCGCGGCAGCAGCTCGTCCCAGCTTTCGAGCACGTGGCTGCCGACCTCCGAGCCGGTCCGCTCGACGTGCTCGGCGACGAGCGCGCGCAGCTCGATCGCGTCGCCCTCGTCGAGCTCCTCGAGCTGATC
>JBBSQG010000083.1:0-9872 GCA_038258125.1 Solirubrobacterales bacterium | reverse complement strand
GTTGAAGACGCCCATCGAGCTCGAGCAGGCGCCCATCGCGATCGCCCACTTGGGCTCGAGCATCTGGTCGTAGATGCGCCGCACGACCGGCGCCATCTTGATCGACACGCGGCCCGACAGGATCAGCAGGTCGGCCTGGCGCGGCGAGGCGCGGAAGGCCTCGAAGCCGAAGCGCGCGATGTCCACGCGGGCGGCGACGATCGACATCATCTCGATCGCGCAGCAGGCGAGGCCGAACGTGGCCGGGAACAGGGCGTTGGAGCGCGCCCACGCGACGGCCTTGTCGAGCGTCGTCGTGAGCACGCGCTCCTCGACGTACTTCTCGAGGTCCTCGTCGCCGAGGTCGCCGCGCAGCATGTCGCGCGCGCGCAGCTGGCGGATGCGGAAGTCCTCGTTTGACAGATCGGTGCCGGCCGGTGCGATGGCGAGCTTCTCGCGCTTCACCTCCATTCGAGCGCCCCCCTTCTCCAGACGTAGACGAATGCCGCCATGAGCAGCGTGATGAAGACGATGATCTCGATCAGCGCGAAGGTCCCGAACGCCTTCAGCTGGATGGCGACCGGATAGAGGAAGATGACCTCGATGTCGAACAGGATGAACAGCATCGCGATGAGGTAGAAGCTGATGCCGAAGCGAAATCCCTGCTGGATCTCGGACGGCAGGCCACACTCGTAGGGGTCGCTCTTGTGCGCCACCGCGCGGCGCGGGCCGAAGAGCGCGTTGAGCATGGCAAACGCGATGCCGACGACGGTTCCGAGGCCGACGAAGACGATCGCCGGCAGATAGCTGTTGAGCACGCCTGCCTTTCTATCAGCTAACCCTCCAATGCTTCTGACACCCCATGGATGACCGGACCGTCGCCGAGATCGCCGCGTGGGCCGTGCTGGCGGCCAACGCGGTCGCGGGCGCGTTCGCCGGCTGGCGCTGGTGGCTCGTGTCGCCATCGGCCGCGGTCTGGCCGCTGCTGCGTGGCGCGCAGGCGCTGGCGGTCGGCCAGGCGGCGGTGGCGGGCGTGCTGTTCGCGCTCGGCTATGAGCCCGGCGACGGTCTGTACTGGCTCTACGCGCTGCTGCCGGTGGCGATCGGCCTGATCGCCGAGCAGCTGCGGATCGCCTCGGCCGAGCAGGTGCTGGAGACCCGCGAGCTGGCCGACGCACAGGCGGTGGGAGCGCTGCCCGAGGCCGAGCAGCGCTCCGTCGTGCTGTCGATCATGCGCCGCGAGATCGGGGTCATGGCGCTCGCGGCGCTCGTCGTCGCGTTCCTCGCGCTGCGCGCGGCGCTGATCGCCTGATTGGCCGTTTCGCCCTTCGGTCGTCGCGAGCGTCGACCTTCGGGCCACTAGCCGAAGCGGCGGTAGATCGTGAACGAGTCCCGCCAGGCCGGCCGCGTCTTCACCGAGAAGCGCTTCTTCTGGTCGGTGTACGTGGTCCAGGCGCCGTAGCGCGCCTTCGTCGGCAGCGCGCGCATCCGCCGCGACGCGATCCCGCACGGGCCCTTGGCGACGCCGAGGCTGACGGTGCGCCGCGTCTTGCCGCGGAAGCGGAAGTGGACGTACACGCGCTTGCCGCTTGTGAAGCCGCGCGCGGTGTAGGTCACCTTCGAGGTCGGGCGCCGGGGCGAGGGGCTCGTCGTCGTGCCGAAGCGGACGACCTTGAACGGGGTCGTCGTCAGCAGCGGGGCAAGCGGGTTGGAGGAATCGCTCGCCACGAGCAGGAAGGACTCCAGGGTGCGGCGGCTGGAGCTGAACGGTGGCGGCTGGGCCAGCTTGAGGAAGGCGCCCGTCGGCAGCACCTGGCTGGAGCTGAAGACGGCGGGCGCCGGCGCGGTCTTCGTGAGCGTCGACATCGAGATGAAGCCGTTGGGCGTGAAGCCGGCGCCGACGATCGTCATCGTCTGCTGGCCGGCGACGTAGCGCACACAGGAGTCGGTCTTGATGGTGGCGGCGTTCGCCGGCACGGCCAGCGCCACGGCGGCCGTCGCGGGGAGGAGAACGGCGAGTGCGCGGCGCAGAATGGTCATGGATCCTCCAGTGGCTGATGGGATCGCGGCGATGGTCGCGGCCTTGCTTTCCCGGTGCGCGCAATCCTAATGCGAGTTCGCACAGCGCCGGGCGCGAGGCGGGTGCGCTCCGGCGTCCCGCCGGTTCGCCGCGCGGTCAGCCGCCGGCTGCGAGCAGCAACTCGCTGGCTTCCCACAGCCGCCGCTGGGCGTCCGCATCGTAGGAGATTCGCGACGAGCGGCGTGACCGATGCCCGTGGAAGTAGCGCCCGCTGACGCCCTCGACCTCCGGCGCGCTGGCGAGCCAGACCTGGGTGCGCGCACCGCGCCGCGCCGAGACGCCGAGCGGCGGCACCTGGGAGAGCGTCAGCAGCACGCGCATGACGGCGCCGCTGCCGTGCCCGACCCCGGTGCGCACGAAGCCGGGATGCAGCGTGTTGGCGGTCACGCCCGAGCCCTCCAGGCGGCGTGCGAGCTCGTAGGTGAACATGACGTTGGCCAGCTTGGACCGGCAGTAGACCGTGAAGCCGTCGTAGCAGCGCTCGCTCTGCAGGTCGTCGAAGTCGATCGCCGCGCCGCGATGCCCGAAGGAGGAGACGGTCACCACGCGCGCCGGCGCGGACGCCCTCAGGCGCTCGAGCAGCAGCCCGGTAAGCAGGAACGCGCCGAGGTGGTTGACCTGCAGGGTCTCCTCGAGACCGTCGACGGTGATCCGCCGCTGCATGAGCATCAGCCCCGCGTTGTTGACGAGCACGTGCAGCGCGTCGAAGTCCGCCAGCAGTCGGTCGGCCGCTGCATGCACGGTGTCGAGGTTCGCCAGGTCGCAGCGCACGACGTGCAGGTCGTCGTTGCCGCTCGCGGTGGCGATCCGCGCGCGTGCCTGCTCGCCGCGCTCCGCGCTGCGACACAGCAGCACCACCGTCGCGCCTTTGTGAGCCAGCGCGAGCGCCGTCTCATAGCCCAGGCCCGAGCTCGCGCCGGTGATCGCGCAGACGCGGCCGGTCATCATCTCGTCGTCGGCGCTCATCGCCGCGCTCAGCCGGCGATCGTCGTGTAGGCGCCGCGGTAGAAGACGAGCGGGTCGCCATCCGCGCCGGCGCCGGTGCCCAGCACCTCGCCGATCCCGATCTCGTGGTCGCCGCCGGGGCGCAGCTCGCGCAGCTCGCAGGCGATCCAGGCCAGCGCGCGGTCGAGCACCGGCACGCCGTGGGACTCCTTGTGCGTGACGTCGGCGAACTTCTCGGCGCCGACGCGCTTGGAGGCGAACACCGCCGCGAGATCCTCGTCCTCGGCGCGCAGCACGTTGACGGCGAAGCGGCGCGAGGCGCGCACGACCTCGAGCGTCCGCGAGCGTGATTCGAAGCACACGAGCAGCAGCAGCGGGTCCAGCGACAGTGAGCTGATGGCGTTTGTCGTCATCCCGGCGGGGCCGTCGGGGCCGCTCGCCGTCACGACCGTCACGCCGGTGGGGAAGTGCCCGATCGCGTCGCGAAACCCGCGCGAGTTCATGGCTCGACCTTGAGCATGCCGTACTGGCCGAGGTCGTCGTGGTTGGCGATCGTGCAGACGACGCGATACTCCCCGGGCAGCAGCGTGACCTTGATCGGCGGCGCGGTCTCGCCCGGCTGCATCGTGTCGGTGCGACCGCCAGGCAGGTCGACCGGCTTGCCCTCCGGACCCTTCGGGATCTGCACGACGAGGTTGTGCGTCAGCCGTCCGGTGTTGCGCACGACGAACTTCATGCGCCCGGACTTGACGACGATGTTTTGCGGCACGATCCGGTACTCGTCGACGGAGACGCGCAGGATCGGGCGGTCGGTACGGAACTCGCCGTCGTCGCCGCAGGCGCTCAGCGCGAGGGGGGCGAACGCGGCGAGCGCGACGGTGGTGAGGAGACGAAGCACTGGGGCATTGTTCCGTATGATCTGCGCCGCCTATGGCCCGCCGTTCATTGATTGTCGCCTGCGTCGCCGCCGCCGCCGCATTTGCCACCGCATGCGGGTCCTCGTCGATCAAGCTCACCGAGAGCGATCCGGACCACGCCGGCGCCAAGATCTTCGTCGAGCGTTGCGGCGCCTGCCACACGCTCGGCGTCGCCGGCACGCAGGGATCGTCGACGAAGGTCACCGACAAGGAGAACGTCGACGGCCCGAGCTTCGACGACCGCAAGGAGAACGTCGACGACGTCCTCTTCGCGATCGCCAACGGCGGCTTCGCCGGCGCGATCATGCCCGAGAACATCGTCACCGGGCAGGAGGCGCGCCAGGTGGCCGAGTTCCTCGCGAAGTACGCCGGACCGGGCGCACCCAAGCCCCCGCAGTAGGGCGACTCGATGCTGGACCTGAGGCTGATCCGCCGGGACCCCGAGGCGGTTCGGACAGCGCTGGCACGGCGCGGGCCGCGGGCGGCGCAGCGCCTGGATCAGGTGCTCGAGCTCGACGCGCGCTGGCGTGAGGCCACGCAGGCCGCTGAGGCGCTGCGAGCCGAGCAGAAGGCGGCCTCCGAGGAGGTAGCCGGCGGCAAGCGCGAGGGCCGCGACGTGTCCGACCGGCTGGCGCGGCTCAAGACCCTGTCGGGCGAGGTCAAGGCACACGGCGAGCAGGCCCGCACCGCCGACGCCGAGCTGCAGGCGGTCCTTCAGACGCTGCCCAACCTGCCCGACCCGAGCGCCGCCGAGCCGTCCGACGAGGTGCTGCGCCATGTCGGCGAGGCGGGCCGGCGAAGCAGCGGCCGCGATCACCTCGAGCTGGCCGGCGAGCGGATCGACATGGAGCGCGGCGCACGGTTGTCGGGCGCGCGCTTTCCGATCCTGCGCGGCGACCTGGCGATGCTCGAGCTCTCGCTCGTCCAGTGGGTGCTGACGAAGCTGCGCGGCAAGGGCTTTGAGCCCGTGTTCCCGCCGGTGCTCGTGCGCGAGCAGGCGCTCTACGGCACCGGCTTCCTGCCCGACACCGAGCAGCAGATCTACCACCTGCCCGCCGACGACCTCTACCTCGTCGGCACGAGCGAGGTCGCGCTCGCCTCGCTGCACGCCGGCGAGATCCTCGATGCCGAGCAGCTGCCGCTGCGCTATGCCGGCTTCTCGCCCTGCTTCCGGCGCGAGGCGGGCGCCGCGGGCAAGGACACGCGCGGGATCTTCCGCGTGCACCAGTTCGACAAGGTCGAGATGTTCTCGTTCGTCGAGCCGTCGGCCAGCCTGGACGAGCACGAGCGGCTGCTGGCGATCGAGGAGGAGATCTTCAGCGAGCTCGAGGTCCCCTACCGCGTCGTGAACATCGCGGTCGACGACCTCGGCGCGAGCGCCGCCAAGAAGTACGACATCGAGGCCTGGCTGCCCGGCCAGCAGCGCTACCGCGAGGTCACCTCGACGTCGAACACGACCGACTTCCAGGCCCGCCGTCTGGACATCCGGCTGCGTCGCGAAAGCGGCAAGCCGGAGGTGCTGCACACGCTCAACGGCACCGCGGTCGCCATCAGCCGGACGCTCATCGCGCTGCTGGAGAACGGCCAGCGCGACGACGGCTCGATCGGGCTGCCCGCCGTGCTGGCGCCGTTCGGCGCGCCAGCCGAGCTACCGGCGGCCTAGCCCTCGTCCGTCCGCGGCGTGGTGACGCGCGCGATCGCCGCGGCGCGGTCGGCGAAGATGTCAAACGTGCCGTCGAGCTTCGTGATCTGAAACAGGCGCAGGACGGTTGGGTTGGCGCACACGAGCGCGAGCCGGCCGCGCTTCTGGGAGATCAGCCGCAGGCCGTTGAGCAGCACGCTCAGCCCGGTCGAGTCGATGAACTCGACGCCCGACATGTCGAGCACGATCGCAGTCTTGCCGGCCTCGATCGCCTCCGTCAGCCCCTGGGCGAACTCGGGTGCCGTCGTGAGGTGGATCTCGCCGGCGACGCGGATGATGTGCGCGCCGCCGTCGGAGCTCTCCTCGGACAACTCGAAATGGGGGACGACCGGGGACACGCCCACCTATCTCACCCTGCCCACGGCCGCCTGTCAACGGTCTATGGTGTCGTATGTGACATCGAACGATGACAACGAGCAGACGATCGACGAGCTCGGGCGCAAGATCGGGATGACGGTGCGCAACATCCGCGCGCACCAGTCCCGCGGGCTGCTCCCGCCGCCGAACCTGCGCGGCCGCACGGGCTACTACGGGCCCGATCACGTCGCTCGCCTGGAGCTCATCCAGGAGCTGCAGAATGAGGGCTTCAACCTCGATCTCATCAAGCGCCTGCTCGACGGCGCGGGCGGCTCGAGCAGCGACGTGCTGCGCTTCCGCCATGCGCTGCAGCAGGGCTGGCGCGGCGAGGAGCCCGCCAACGTCGGCATCGCCGAGCTGATCGCCGAGTGGGGCACGGCCGATCCGCGGCTGCTCTTCAAGGCGCTCGAGGCGGGGCTCGTGCGCCAGCTGCCCGACGGGCGCTTCGAGGTACCCAGCCCGAGGCTGGCCAAGGCGGGGCGCGAGCTGATGGCGCTCGGCGTGCCGGTCGAGCGCTCGATCGACTTCACCGCCGACGTGCGCAAGCAGGCCGACCAGCTCGCGCAGACCTACGTCGACCTGTTCCTGGAGACCGTCTGGACGCCGTTTGAGTCGCTTGGCTCGCCGCCCGAGGGCTGGCCGGCGGTGCAGGAGGCGCTGGACCGGATGCTGCCATTGGCCTCCGACTCGCTCCTGGCGATCTTCGGGATGGCGATGAAGGACGCCGTCGAGCGTGAGTCGGCGCGTGTGCTGCAGCGGATGGCCGGTGGGTAGTCGCGTGGACCGCGAGCTACCGACGCTGCGCGGTGAGCGCGTCGTCCTGCGCGCGCTCGAGGATGGCGACGTCGAAGACCTCGCCCGCGTCATCACGCACCCAGACGTGGCGCGCTGGTGGGGCTCACGGCCCGATGACGTCGAGCATCACCGCGGCGGCCTGCGTGAGGATGTCGCCGGGAACGACGCGTTCGCGATCGAGGTCGACGGCGAGCTGGCCGGCTGGCTCGGGGTCAACGAGGAGAACGAGCCCGACTACCGCCACGCCAGCCTCGACATCTTCATCGCGCCCGATCGCCACGGCGCCGGCCTGGGCCCCGAGGCGCTGCGCCTGGCGGCGCGCTGGCTCATCGAAGCGCGCGGCCACCACCGCCTGACGATCGACCCGGCGGCGGCCAACGAGCGCGCGATCAAGGTCTACGCCGGCGTTGGCTTCCGGCCGGTCGGCATCATGCGCGGCTACGAGCGCGGAGCTGACGGCGCGTGGCACGACAGCCTGCTCATGGACCTGCTCGCCGACGAGCTGCGGTGAGCGCACCCGTCCTCGGTGGGCGCGAACTCAACCGCGCGACGCTGGCGCGCCAGCTGCTGCTCGAGCGCTCTGACTGCTCTGTCGTGGCGGCGGTGCAGCGGCTCGGCGGCATGCAGGCCCAGGAGCCCAGGCACCCGTTCGTCGGGCTGTGGACGCGGGTCGCGGACTTCTCGCCGGACCTGCTGCTGGAGGCGATCGCCGCGCAGGAGGTGGTGCGCGCGACCCTCATGCGCTCGACGCTGCACCTCTTCAGCGCGGCCGACTACGCCGCGCTGCGAATGGCCTTGCAGCCGCTGCCGTCGGTCGCGCTGCGCGTGCTCGGCGCGCGCGCCGAGGGCCTGGACCCGGAGGCCGTCGTGCCCGCCGCTCAAGAGCTGCTGGCCGGCCAGCCGCAGCCGTTCGACGAGCTCCGCGCCGGGCTGGTTGAGCGCTTCCCCGACGTCAACGACCGCGCGCTCGGCTACTGCGCACGCACGCTCGTGCCGCTCGTCATGGTCCCGGGCGAGGGTCGCTGGGGCTATCCGCGCGCGGCGCAGTTCGCGCTCGCCTCCGAACTCCTCGATGGGCCGCTGGCCGACGCCGCGCCCGAGGCACTCGCCGAGCGCTACCTCGGCGCGTTTGGCCCGGCCAGCGCGGCCGACCTGCAGGCGTGGTCCGGGGTGGCCGGTGCGAAGGCCGTGCTCGACGGGATGCGCGACCGCCTCGAGGTCTTCGCCGACGAGCGCGGCCGTGAGCTCTTCGATCTACCCGGCGCCCCGCGGCCGGGTGGGGATGGGGAGGCGCCCGTGCGCTTCCTGCCGGAGTTCGACAGCCTCGTGCTGGCCTACGACGATCGCTCGCGCGTGATCGCCGAGCAGCATCGCCCGCTCGTGACGACGAAGAACCTGCGCGTGAAGGCGACGTTCCTCGTCGACGGCGTCGTGGCGGGGATCTGGACGCTGGCCGTCAAGCGGCGGGTGGCGATGTTGACGCTCCAGCCCTTCGGTCGGTTGGCCAAGCGGGTGATCAAGGCGCTGCAGGCCGAGGGCGAGGCGCTCGCGCGCTTCGCCGAGCCGGAGGCGAAGGACCACGCGGTCACAGTTGGCTAGCAGGCGCTAGCGCATCGCTAGCGCATCGCTAGCGCCCGCTAGCACGTTCGGCGAGGACACGTGCCGCGCCAGGCTGGCGACGCCGGACGTCTACGCGGCGCGGTTGCCGTGCTCGACGACGAGCCGCCGCAGGCGGTCATCGTCGAGTGCGCTCGGTTGCGTCGTCGCGACGAAGTCGGTGATCGCGGCTCCGAAGCGCCCCGGCTCGTCGTGGTGGGGGAAGTGGCCGGCGCCGTCGAAGATCTGCAGCCGGCTGCCGGGCATGAGCTCGTGCGCGCGGATGCCGTGGCGGGCGGGGATGATCGTGTCGCGATCGCCCCACAGGATCAGGGTCGGGACCGCTTCGGCGAGGTAGAGCTTGTCCACCGCGCTGACGCGCTGGCCGGCGATGTCGATCACCGAACGGGCGGTGTGGACGAACGCGCGGCGCGCCTCGATGTCCTGCAGCGAGGCGAACCCGGCCGCCATCGCGGAGATGTCCGATCCGATCCCGAGCCCGACGCGCTCGGTCAGACGGCCGAGCTTCGTGCCGGCGCCGACGAGCCACGAGGCGGTCAGCAGCGGCAGGACGTACTCCGAGCCGGGCACCGCGACCGCACGCAGCAGTGGCGTGACGGCGCGGCCCAGGCCGCCGCTTGAGACGAGGATCAGCCGCTCGACGCGCTCGGGGAACTGGTAGGCCATCTGCATCGCGATGCCGCCGCCCAGCGAATGGCCGGCGATCGTGGCGCGCTCGTGGCCGAGCGCGAGCATCAGGTCGCGCATGAGCGAGGCGCTGGCGCCGAGCGAGTAGTCGCCGCGAGGCTTGGCCGAGTCGCCGTGCCCGAGCAGGTCGGGGGCGATGACGGTGAAGTCGCGCGCCAGCCGAGCGAGCACGGGCTCCCAGCTCTCCGACGAGTTCGTGATCCCGTGGATGAGCAGCAGCGGCGGGCCGTCGCCGGCGGTGCGGTAGGACAGCTGGTGGCCGTGCAGGCGGACCCGCCGGTAGGCGCTCTGGCTCGGCAGCACGGCGGGCATCAGGCGATCTGCACGCCGGAGATCGCGCGGGCGATGACGAGCCGCTGGATCTCCGAGGTGCCCTCGAAGATCGTGTAGATCTTCGCGTCGCGGTGCCATCGCTCGACCGGGAACTCGCGCGTGTAGCCGTTGCCGCCGAGGATCTGGATCGCCTTCTCGGTGACCGCGACCGCGACCTCGCCGGCCTTGAGCTTGCTCATCGAGCCCTCGGCGGCCGTGAAGCGCTGGCCGGTGCGACCCATCCAGGCGGCGCGCCAGACGCGCAGGCGGGCGGCGTCGATCTCGAGCTTCATGTCGGCAAGCGCGAAGGCGATCGACTGGTTCTCGATGATCGCACGGCCGAACTGCTTGCGTTCCTTGGCGTAGTCCAGCGCGTACTCGTAGGCGGCGCGGGCCACCCCGAGCGCCTGCGCGCCGACGGTGGGCCGGGACAGCTCGAAGGTGCGCATGGCCGCCTGACCGGAGGCGCGTTTCCCGGACC
>JBBSQG010000082.1:0-9883 GCA_038258125.1 Solirubrobacterales bacterium | reverse complement strand
CGGATCATCGTCGGGCCGCCGATGTCGATGTTCTCGATGATCTGCGAGGGCGGCAGGCGGCTGGCCACCGCGCGCTCGAACGGGTAGAGGTTCACGCAGACGAGGTCGACGTACTCGATCTCGTGCTCGGCGGCGGCATCGACGTGCGTCTGCTCGTCGCGCACCGCCAGCAGGCCGGCGTACAGGCGCGGGTGCAGCGTCTTGACGCGCCCGTCCATGATCTCGGGAAAGCCGGTGAAGTCCTCGATCGTGCGGACCTCCAGACCGCCCTCGGCGAGCGCGGCGGCCGTGCCGCCGGTCGAGACGAGCTCGACGCCGAGCCCGGCCAGCCCGCGCGCGAAGTCGACGACGCCACGCTTGTCGGACACCGACAGCAGCGCGCGCCGGATCGTGACGGCCGCGGGCGCGGTGAGCGGCTCGGCGCTCTCGGTGTCGGGCTCGCCGGCGATGCAGCCAGGATATCGGCCGCGCTCGTCGCCGGCGCGGCGCCGTACCGCACCGCACCGCGCCGGCCGAACAGCTACTAGCGGCGCTTCTCGCAGTTCTTGACGATGTCGCGCTTGTCGGCCATCACCGTGTCGGTGCCCGAGCCGCAGTCGATCGTGTCCTTGCCACCGCCGACGGCGGTGATCCGGTCGTTGCCCGACCCGCCCTTGATGACGTCGTTGCCGAAGCCGCCGTTGAGGCGATCGTTGCCCGGCCCGCCGTCGAGCAGATCCTGCCCGCGGCCGCCCTCGAGCGTGTCGCGCCCCCCGGAGCCGACGAGCAGGTCGTTGCCGCCACGCCCGTACAGACCGTCGTCGCCGGGGCCGCCGTAGAGCTCATCGGCGCCGGAGTCGCCCTCCAGGCGGTCGTTGCCGCCGAGCCCGTAGAGCCCGCCGTCGGGGTCGAGCGCACCCTTGCTGCGCACGCTGAGCGAGTCGTTGCCCTGCGTCGCCAGGCCGTGGCGGCGCAGCGGCTGGTCGCTGTGGTTGTTGTTGACGTCCGCGATGGCGCCGGCGCCGGGCGCGCCGGCCGCCCGCAGGCCGGCGTTCGTGGCCAGGCCCTCCTCCTTGCGGTAGTCGACGAACTGCGGGTTCAGGCGCTCGGGGGTGAAGGGGTTGTCGCGCACGGTTACGGGGATGAGGACCTCGCAGTCCTTGAACGTCCACGGCTGGCGGACGAGCGCGTCCTGGACCTGGTCGGGCGTGCCACGCTCGAGCCTGCCGAGCGTGACGTAGCCGGCGAAGACCGTGTCGACCCCGGGCCCGCAGTCCACCTCGTTGGGGTTGACGTAGCCGGTGTAGATCGTGTCGTTGCCCTCGCCGCCGCGGATGACGTTCGCGCCCTCGCCGGCGATGATCGTGTCGTCCTCGCCCTCGCCGTCGATCGTGTCGCTGCCCTGGCCGCCCTCGATCACATCGGCGCCGCCGCCACCGTTGAGCTCGTCGGCGCCGTTGCCGCCGATCAGGATGTCGTCGCCCTCGCGGCCGAACACACGATGGTCGGAGCCGCGGTTGGTGTTGATGTAGTCGTCGCCCGGACCGCCGTCGACGAGGACCTCGTTGCCGAAGCCCTTCTCGAGGATGAAGTCATCGCCCTCGCCGCCGATCAGCGTGTCGTCGCCGTCGCCGCCGTCGATGCGGTCGTTGCCGGCGCCGCCGTCGATCTTGTCGTTGCCCGTGCCGCCCTCGAGCTGGTCGACTCCGTCGCCGCCCATGAGCTTGTCGTTGCCCGACTCGCCTTCCAGGCGGTCGTTGCCGCCGTTGCCGAACAGCTTGTCCGAGCCGAAGCCGCCGATCAGGACGTCCTCGCCGGCCTTGCCGCGCAGCGTGTCGTTGCCGCGGCCGCCGCGCAGCAGGTCGCGCTGGTTGGTGCCGTTGAGCCGGTCGCTGCGGCCGCTGCCGTCGCGCACGATCGCCTGCGCCGTGGGCAGGCCGGCGAGCAGCGCCACGAGGCAAATGCCCAAGAGCAGCCGTGCTCTGCTTCGCCGTGCTCGGATCCCCCGCACGCGGGGCATGATGGCGCGCCCGCGTTGCCGGGGCAAGCGGCAATGGACGAGTGTTCTAGTCGCGGTCTGCGGTGCGCCGCTCAGCCGTCGGCGACGAGCACCCGGCGCGGGTTGTCCGGATCGCGCGACAGCGCCCCGCGCGCGACGAGCCGCACCGCCGCGGGCAGAAGCGCGTGCTCGAGCGGGCGCAGCGCCGCATGGACGGCAGCCGGATCGGTCGCGTTGGCGACGCCGACGGCGTCCTGCACGATGACCGGGCCGGTGTCGACGCCGCCGTCGTCCTCGACGAAGTGCACCGTGACGCCGAACACCTTCACCCCGTAGTCGATCGCCTGCTCGATCGCGCGCATGCCGGGGAAGGCGGGCAGCAGCGAGGGGTGGACGTTCATCACGGCGCCCGGGAAGCGGCACAGCAGCCCGCTTGTCAGCAGAGCCATGTAGCCCGCCAGCACGACGAGCTCGACGCCTCGCTCGGTCAGCCAGTCGGCGATCGCGCCGTCGCGCGCGGCGCGGTCTGCGAACTCGCCGATCGGGAAGGCGGCGGTCTCGATGCCGGCCGCGGCAGCGCGCTGCAGGGCGTGGGCGCCCGGCTTGTCCGACGCGACGGCGACGACCTCGGCCTCGCGGCCGTGGACGGTCTCCAGCAGCGCCTGCAGGTTCGTCCCGACCCCCGAGGCCAGGACGCCGACACGCAACGGCGCCATCGACTCAGGCCGCCGTCTCGAGCTTCGGGTACATGCCGCCGGTCGAGCGCAGGCGACCGTCCTGGAGCAGCTCGTCGACGCGCGCCAGCACCTGCTTGGCGGTCATGTGATCAAACGTCCCGTAGGCCGGCAGCCCGTCGTGGCCGCTCTTCACGAGCGCCTGCGAGCGACCGCCGCGCAGGATCTCGACGGTGCGCGTGCGGCCGACCGCGGGCTGGGCGGTCTCGACGATCTCCACGATCGCCGCATCGAGATCGCCCGAGGCGAGGGCCGGCGCGCCAGCCGGGCGCTTGCGGCTGCTCGCGGCGGCCGGCGCCTCGGGCACCCACGAGGAGTCGCAGACGTCGCAGCACGGCACGCCGGCCAGCGGCGCCGGCGCGCGCTTGTCGCCGAAGTGACGCAGGATCGTCTCGCGGCGGCAGGCATCGCCCTCGACGAACGCCCACACCGAGCGGTACTGGCGCCAGCGCGCGCGCGCGCTCTCGCCCGCTGACGTGCGGCACGCGGCGCGCGCGCGGCCGTCGAACGGCGCCTCGATGCGCCCGCGGATGCGATCGGGGGAGGACGGCGCGGGGCGGATCACGCCGGCGCGCGCGAGGTGGCCGACCACCGCGCGGACCTTGTCGTCGCTCTCGCGCGCGTCGCCGGCGAGCACCGACGCCAGCTCGTCCGCCCCGAGGTCGTAGCGGCCTTCGCTCGCGCGGGCCTGGATGCGCATCGCCACCGTCGCGATCGCCTCGTCAGACAACTCGCCGCGCTGGATGAAGAACACGTGCAGGCCTTTGTCGCGGCCCTCGGCGAACAGCAGCGCGCGCGCGGGCAGCCCGTCGCGGCCGGCGCGGCCGGCCTCCTGGTAGTACGCCTCGATCGAGCCCGGCACGCTCTCGTGGCAGACCGTCCGCACATTCGCCTTGTCGATCCCCATGCCGAAGGCGTTCGTCGCGACGACGACGTCGAGCGCGCCGTCCATGAAGCGGCGCTGGACCTCGGCGCGCTGCTCGCGCCCGAGCCCGGCGTGGTAGACGCCGACCGAGCCGTCGAGGTTGCCCGACAGCTGGCCGGCGAGCTTGTCGGCGCCGTTGCGGGTGCCCGCATAGACGATCGCCGGCGTCGCGCCGTCCTGCTTCAGCGCGGCGGCGATGTGGCGGTGCTTGGCCTTCGTCGACGCGCACGCGATGACACCGAAGGAGAGGTTGGGGCGATCGAAGCCGGTCGCGACGCGGACCGGGTCGCGCAGCCCGAGGCGCTGGGCGATGTCCGTGGCGACCTGTGGCGTGGCGGTCGCGGTCGAGGCGATGATCGCCTCCGCCTGCAGCCAGCGCGCCGCGTCCGCCAAGCGGAAGTAGTCCGGCCGGAAGTCGTGGCCCCACTGCGAGACGCAGTGCGCCTCGTCGACGACGAAGAGGCCGATCTTCGTCTGCTTCATCGCCTGTAGGAACGGCGCGCTGGAGAACCGCTCGGGCGCGACGTAGAGCAGCCGCAACTCGCCCGACGCCGCGGCGGCCAGGGCGGCGCGATTCTCCGCGCCGTCCTGCTGGGAGTTGACGAGCGCGACCTTGCCGGGAGCGATCTTCGCCAGCGCCTGGACCTGGTCCTGCATGAGCGAGACGAGCGGCGAGACGACGAGCGTGACATCGTCGCGCACGAGCGCGGGCAGCTGGTAGCACAGCGACTTGCCCGCGCCGGTCGGCATGACGACGAGCACGTCGCGCGCGGGCGGCCCGATGGCCGCGCGGACGGCCTCCCACTGGCCGGGACGGAAGCTGTCGAAGCCGAAGGTCTCACGCAGGGCGACGGTCGGATCCATGGGCGACGCTCGACCTTAGCGGGCGTTGCGGCGGGTGCCGCTTCCCCCCACGAGTACGCTTGAACTTGGTGTCAGTCAGCTTCATCTTCCGATGTCAGTACTGCGATGCGCAGCCCGATCCGCTGACGCAGCTGCGGCTTCAGGGAGCGATGCGGGAGTTCGTCTGGGGCGCCTACCAGAACGCGCTGCCGGGCCGCTGGCTGATCTGGCACGGGCGCGGTCTGTACGGCCCCGCGCGCTACGCCTGCCCCGATCATCGCGGCGACCTCGTCGCCTACCTGCGCGAGCACTACGGCACGATCGGCTTTCACCCCTGGAAGCGCCCGCCGTATCCGAACAGCCTCGCCTCCGCCGACACCGATCACGCGTGGGACGTCTCGACGCGCCGGCAGCGCTGGAGCGGGTTCTGAACGAGTCGGTCGCGCCCGGACGGCCGGTTGAGGACGGGCACCAGCATTGCGAGAAATGGTCGCTTTAGGCAACGAGAATTAGCCCTCTAAGGAGCTGAGAAACGGTAGTCTGCTTGCGCGAGTCGTGGAGGATCGCGATGTTCGTCATCTCGCGTGGCTGGGGCGTGAGATCGGTGACGAGCTGCTCGATGCGGTCGTCGTCACGACGGGCCCGGAGGCCTATCGTCGACCCGACGGCATTGCGGCCGTCCCCGCGGCGCTGCTCGGTCCGTAGATTCGACCACCTCTCGACGCGCAAGCAGCGGCGCGACGGCTTCTGCCGACGACCGCCCCTTGCGATCGGGGTCGCAGGGGGTACTGTGAACGAGAACGATGTCGGTTCGTCTCCTCTTCCGTTGTCAGTTCTGTGATCGCCAGCCCGATCCGCTGACGCAGATCAGCCTGGAGAAGAGCGTGCCCGAGATGATCTGGGGCGCCTACGAGGACGCGATGCCCGAGAAGTGGCTCATCTGGCACGGGCGCGGTCTCTACGGGCCGGCGCGCTACGCCTGCGGCGAGCATCGCGGCGACCTCGTCGCCTTCCTGCGCGACCACTACGGCACGCTCGGCTGGCATCCCTGGAAGCGCCCGCCCTACCCCGTCGACCTGCGCAATCCCGACAAGGAGCGCGCGATCGCCGTCGGCGGCCGCTCGGCGATGCCGAAGTGGGGCTACGGCCCGCAGGTCAAGTAGCGCTCGCGACCCCGCGCCGCCGCCACCGCAGGCGCAACCGAACGCCGCACGCCTCGCGTCAGAGCAGCCGCGCGCCGACGAGCGGCAGCTCGAACGCGTCCTTGCTCTGCGCCTCGTCCGTGCCCTCGAGTGGGTAGTGGCCGGTGAAGCACGCGTCGCAGTGGCGCTCGCGGTCGCCGCGAACGGCCTCGTAGACGCCGTCGAGCGACAGGTAGGCCAGCGAGTCGCAGCCCAGCTCGGTGGCGATCTCCTCGACGGTGCGCCCGTGGGCGATCATCTCCTCGCGCGTGGACATGTCGATCCCGTAGTGGCAGGGGTGCTTGATCGGCGGCGCCGAGATGCGCAGATGCACGGCGTGGGCGCCCGCGTCGCGCAGCATCTGGACGATCTGGCGCGTCGTGTTGCCGCGCACGATCGAGTCGTCGACGACGACGAGCGACTTGCCGCCGACGATCTCCGGCAGCGGGTTGAACTTCATCCGCAGGCCGTGCTTGCGCAGCTCCTGGCCCGGCTCGATGAACGTTCGCCCGACGTAGCGGTTCTTGATCAGCCCGTCGTCCTGCGGCAGGCCGGACGCGCGCGCGTACCCGCGGGCGGCGGGCGCGCCGGAGTCCGGCACGGGGATCACGAGGTCGGCGTTCGGGGCCGGCGCCTCGCGGGCGAGGATCTCGCCCATTCGCCCGCGCGCGGCCTGCAGGACGTCGCCGTTCATGCGCGAGTCCGGCCGCGCGAAGTAGATGTACTCGAAGATGCAGAACGCCTCGCGCGCACCCTTGACGACATGGCGCGAGTGCAGCCCGCTCGCGTTGACCCAGATCAGCTCGCCGGGGGCGACGTCGCGCACGCGGGTGGCGCCGATGATGTCCAGCGCGCAGGAGTCGCTGGCGACGCAGTACTTGCCGTCGAGCACGCCGAGGACGAGCGGGCGCAGCCCGGCCGGGTCGCGGAAGGCGACGAGGCTGTCCTTCGTCATCAGGACGGTCGAGAACGCGCCCTGCAGGCGCGGCAGCACCTCGGTGGCGGCGTCCTCGATGCGCTCGGCGGCGTGCGCTGCGAGCAGCGCGGCGATGATCTCCGAGTCCGACGTCGAGCGAAACGAGACGCCGCGTTCGCGCAGCTCGGCGTGCAGCTCGACGGCGTTGATGAGGTTGCCGTTGTGGCCGAGCGCCAGCTCACGGCGATCGGAGCGGTGCACGGGCTGGGCGTTGTCCCAGCCGTTTGAGCCGGTCGTCGAGTAGCGCACATGGCCCACGGCGATGTCGCCGCCCAGCGCGCGCAGCTTCTGCTCGTCGAAGACCTGGTTGACCAGCCCCAGCTCGCGCAGGGTCATGATGTGTCCGCCCACGTCGGCAGCGGCGATGCCGGCCGATTCCTGACCACGGTGCTGAAGGGCGTAGAGCGCGAAGTAGGCCAGTCGCGAGACGTCGTGGCCGGGAGCGTAGATCCCGAACACGCCGCACTCGTCGCGTGGCCCCTCGCGCTCGTCGAGGTTGGTCACGAAACCAAGAATAGCCGCGCCCTCGGCGCGCTCCCGGACGAACGATGAGTTTGCGCCCTACGAGCGGTCATTGTCGTAGGAAGAAGGAGCCGTGCTCCCGCCGACTGCGTTCCCCGATCCCGACATCGCCGTCCTGACCCTGGCCGCCGCCGCCCGCGCCGACGTGCCGGCCGCCTGCGACGGCCTGCGCGCGCTCCTTGGCGCCCACGACGCCGACCGCGTCGTCTGCGATGTGACGGCGATCACGGCCGATCTCGCGATCGTCGACGTCCTCGCGCGCCTGCAGCTCACCGCGCTGCGGCTCGGCTGCCAACTGCACTTGCGCGGCGCGTCGCGCGAGCTCGCCGGGCTGCTCGTGTTCTGCGGCCTGCGCGACGTGCTGCCGAGCGAGCGGCCGGCGCTGTCAGCGCTGGGGCGGGACGGCAGGCAGGCCGAAGAGCGGGAACATCCGGTCGGTGTCGAGGAACGCGTTCAGGCCGGTGATCCGCCCGCCTGAGAGCTCGATGACCTGCAGCGCCCACGGCTCGAAGCTGCCGCCGGGACCGGACGGGCGGTACTGGCCGAAGGCCGGCATGCCGTTGGCGGCCGTGGCGACGAGCCGCGAGCCGCGGCAACCGTGGCCGGTGCCCAGATGCCAGGCCGCGATGTGGCCGGGGCCGCGTAGCCAGAGGTCGTAGGGCGGCATCGAGAGCGTCGCATCCTCGTGCAGCAGCGCGACGAGCGCCTCGATGTCGTACTGCTCGAAGGCCGCCACGTAGCGCTCCAGCAGCTCGCTGTGCTCGTCGTCCATCGGCGCGGCGGCGTCCTCCGGCGTCGGGGCGCTGTGGGCCAACTCGGCGCGCGCGCGCTGCAGTGCGCTGTTGACCGAGGCGACGCTCGTGTCCAGCAGCGTCGCGACCTCGGCGGCGCTCCAGCGCAGCACCTCGCGCAGGATCAGCACCGCGCGCTGTTTGGCGGGCAGATGCTGCAGGGCGGCGACGAAGGCGAGCCGGAGGGTCTCCTGCGCCAGCGCGAGCTCGGCCGGGTCGCCGGACTCGGGCAGGACGCGGCCGTCGGGGATCGGCTCCAGCCAGGTCACCTCGGGCAGCGTGTTGAGCCTGGCGGTGTCGGGGTTGCCGACCTCGGTGAGCTCCATCGGCCGGGCACGGCGCTGGCGCCCGTTGAGCATGTCCAGGCAGACGTTCGTGGCGATCCGGTACAGCCACGACTTCAGCGCGGCGCGGCCCTCGAAGCGGTCGATGCTGCGCCAGGCGCGCAGCATCGTCTCCTGGACGGCGTCCTCGGCCTCGAACGACGAGCCGAGCATCCGGTAGCAGTACCCGGTGAGCGGGCGGCGGTGCTCTTCGAGCTGGCGCTCCAGCTCGCCCGCGGCGGGCGGGGCGGCGTTGGCGGTCATGCCGACATGCTAAGCGCCCATGCCGGTGGCGTGAACCGCGTGGGTCCGGAGGTCGACGGCCTCGGGCACGATCGAGAGCGCGGTCGCCACGGCCGGTGAGCCGGGTGCTGCGCTGGACCTCAGAAGCGTTCGCGTCGCCCCGGTGACGGGCCAGTTCGAGATGTCGAAGTTCAACGGCTACCGCCTGAAGATGAACGCAGCCCGCGACTCCCTGTACGTCGGCGGGTGTGTCCTCCTTTTGGATGGCCGGCCGTGGATGTCGCGCGACGGTATCGAGTATGCCGGAGCGCGCTGCCATCGAGACGAGGGCCGGCTCGCGTGACCGCGAAGGTGAACCGGGTCTGCGCGAGCCGGGCCCGCACCGGGTGCTGGCATCGCCCGGGGGTGTGTCGAATGATGTGCGCGGGCCGCGAACCATTCGACACAGCGACGCACGTTTCTGCGACTGATGACGACACCGCAACGCCAGCCGACACATCGGTCCCGCCGGGCGCCGTAGTACAGATGACTCGGAGTGTCGCGGGCTACACAACTCCGTCCGCCAGGTGTCGGTGACGCGAAATACTGGGTTGCCGTCAACATGGAGCTTCCGTATGCCGATACGTGACGTTCTCCTGTCAGACGACGACCAGACACCCATAGGGCCGCAATCCGGTGCGATCCGCCTGGACGAGGACTGGCAGGTGCACTCGACGTTCTCCGACGGCGCCGGCACGGTAGACGAGAACGTGCAGGCGGCGGTCGAGCGCGGGCTGCGGCTGATCTGCCTCAACGACCACGTCCGCCATGACACGCCGTGGGTCGCGGACTTCGTCGCGGCGGCCCGGCGCGTCGCCGCGACGACCTCGCTGACCGTGTACTGCGCGCTGGAGGCGAAGATCCTCGACACGACGGGGACGCTCGACCTCCCGCCCGACCACGCCGCCGCCGACGTGCTGCTGGCCGCCGACCATCAGGTGCCCAGCCCCGACGGGCCGCGGCTGCCGACCGAGATCGCCGCCGAGATCGCCGCCGGCACGCTCGCCGCCGCGACCGTGCTCGACTGGATCGAGACGGCGACGATCGCCACGATCGCGGCCTACCCCGACGTGCTCGTCGCCCACATGTTCAGCGTGCTCCCCAAGCTCGGCCTCAGCGAACACGACGTCGCGCCGCAGCGGATCATCCGGATCGCCGACGCCGCGCGCCGTCACGGGGCGATCATCGAGGTCAGCGAACGCTGGACCTGCCCCTCGCGGGAGACGATGCGCACGCTGCGCGCCCGCGGCGTGCGCATCGTCGCGTCGAC
Organism: Solirubrobacterales bacterium; assembly: GCA_038258125.1. Classification (GTDB taxonomy): domain Bacteria; phylum Actinomycetota; class Thermoleophilia; order Solirubrobacterales; family Solirubrobacteraceae; genus CADCVQ01. Next base: position 58 of record JBBSQG010000082.1, on the reverse strand, counting down.
CGACGCGCACCGTCCGGCGGACATCGGCCGCTACGAGTACTGCGCCGGCGTCGCTGCG
>JBBSQG010000081.1:0-9956 GCA_038258125.1 Solirubrobacterales bacterium | reverse complement strand
GGCGCATGAGCTCGACGAGCGGTGGCAGGTCGCTCACGAGCACCGGGGTCCCCGCGCTCCACGCCTCCAGCACCGACACCGGGAAGATCTCATGCTGCGAGGGCAGGCAGAGCAGGTCGGCGGCGTCCAGCCAGGCGCCGCGCTCGTCGTCGTCGACGACCCCGACGTCCAGGACGCGCGCGTCGATCCCCTCGATGTCCAGCGGGGCGCCGGGACCGACGAACGCGAACGTCGCACCCGGCGTCGCGGCCGCGACGCGAGCGGCGACCGACAGCAGCAGCTCGTGTCCCTTGTACGCACGCCGCACCCCGAGAAACAGGACGAGCGGCCCGTCGATCGCGTGCCGGCGGCGCAGGTCGGGGCCGCTGCCGGTCGGCACTCGCGGCGCACAGACCCCGCAGATCGCGGTGCGCTCGACGCGAATGCCCAGCTCGACGAACGTCTCGCGCTCGACCTCCAGCAGGCCGATGACACGATCGGCGCGGCGTAGCAGCCGCAGCGACGCCACGTCGGTGCCCCATTGACCCGGATGGATGAACGGCGTGGCGACCACGGGCACGCCCGCGCGACGAGCGGCGGCGCACGCCGCGGCGGCGAGGAAGCCGGTCGTCCAGACGTGCACGACGTCCGCGCGGCGTACGAGCGGCGCGAGCTGCGGCGCGACGACAGCGGCGTAGAGCGCCATCATCGGCACCCGCGGACGCCCGAAGGCGAAACGCGCGATGCCCGGCACGACCTGCGCGGCGAGTGGCGCGAGCGCGGCGCGGTGGCGTCGTCGCAGATCGACCGGCACGACGCGGACGGCGCCGTCGCGATAGGGCGCGAACGCGGGCGGATGGCGGATGCTCTCGCCCAGCCGGTCCTCGGGCGAGTCGGTGATGTGATGGGCGACGACGGTCACCTCGTGGCGCTCGGCGAGCGCCGCGGCCACGTGGTGGGCCAGCGTCTCGACGCCACCCCTCGCCGGCCAATAGCGATGGGCCATGAAGAGGATCCTCACCCTGCGAGGATACGAGACGCCGGCCGGATAGGCTGGCCGCGTGCCGATGCGCGCCAGGGTGCAAGCCGCGGTCCGGTCCGCCCGCCAGATCCAATCCTTCGCAGCCGGCTCCGGGTCGATGCGTCGCGACATCGACGCCCTCCGCGCCCAGCTCGGCGGCGTCGAGGCACGATCCGTGCGCCAGCTGGCGCCCGACCGGCTGCCCGACGCGGAGTTCCGCGTGTTCTCGCAGTTCGGCGAGGACGGCATCATCCAGTTCCTCGTCCAGCACGTGGTGATCGAGAACGAGGTCTTCGTCGAGTTCGGCGTTCAGGACTACTCGGAGTCCAACACGCGGTTCTTGCTCGTCCACGACAACTGGCGCGGGCTGATCCTCGACGGCGACGACGCTCACGTGACGATGACCCGGGCGGCCGGGCTGGATTGGCAATACGGACTGGATGCCGTCACCAGGTTCATCGACCGGTCCAACGTCAACGACGTCATCCGCGGGGCCGGCGTCAAGGGCGACATCGGCCTGCTGTCGGTGGACATCGACGGCAACGACTACTGGGTGCTCGAGCAGATAGACGTCGTGTCGGCCCGGATCCTGGTAGTGGAGTACAACAGCACCTGGGGGTCCGCCGCGGCCGTGACGATTCCGTACGCGCCCGCGTTCCGGCGCGGTCAGGTCACGCCGACCCTGTACTACGGAGCATCGCTCGCGGCACTCGCGCGGCTCGCGGGCGAGCGAGGCTACGCACTCGTGGGCGCCAACCGGGCGGGCAACAACGCGTTCTTCGTGCGACGCGACGTGCTCGGCGAGTTGCCGGAGCGCTCGGTGGCCGGCGTCTACCGGCCAAGCCGCTTTCGCGAGTCGGTCGACGCGAGCGAGCAGCGCACGTACGTGAGCGACCACCGTGCCCGCCTGTCGCTCATGGCCGACCTGCCCCTGTGGGATCTCGATGCCGAGAAGACGGTCTCCGTGCGGGAGCGGTTCGGCTTCTGATCCGCCCCGGCGCGCCGCCCCGGTCAGCGCGCCAGGACGCGAACGAGCGTCGCCCGGCCGGCGAGCTCGGCCGCCACGGACAGCTCCGTCGCCGTGTCGGTCTCGATCCGGAAGCCTGCGGCGCGGATCAGGCCGCCGATCTGCCGCGGGTGGAAGCGAAACGGATGCGCCTGGACGAGCGTTGCGTCGGGATGGCGGCGCTTGGTCCATGCGTGAAATCGAGCCAGGCCCGCGAGTGAGAAGCCGTCGCAGCTGACGAACAGCAGCCCGCCGTCGCGCAGCACCCGCCGCGCCTCGCGCAGCACTGCCAGCGGGCTCTGCGCATGGTCCAGGGCGTTTGAGATCAGCACGAGCCCGAATCTCCCTGTCTCCAGGCCGGTCTCCTCGCCCCGCGCCTGACGGTGCTCGTAGCCTGCGGCCCGACAACAGGCGACGGCGTCCAGCAGCGGCTGCGGGAGGAGGAGGTCCTCGATCCTCCGCAGCGGGAGCGGGTCGACTCCGACCACCCGCGGCGCCGGGGTCAGGAACTGCGCCACGCCGACGCCCAAGGGGCCGATGCCGACCTCGAGCATCTCGCCGGCGGGCAACCCGCCGCCATCCACCCGACGCAAGATCCACGACGCGGCGTCGACCTGGCTGGCCAGCGCCCGGGCCGTGATCACCGGGTCGCGATAGACGCCCTGCCAGAACTCGGTCTCGGCCTGCTGGGCATCGCGCCACCGATTGGTGGACACTCCACCTCGCGCTCTCAGTGCCACGGGCGGCGCATGGTACCGGCCACCCGCGCCGGCACAGGGGCCTCGGCCGATCCTGGAAGCCGCCGGCCAGAACGGTCATTGGAGTGCAAGAGCGCTTGACAGAGTCCACCACCAGTCCACGACCGGCGCTGCTCGACGTGGTCGGACGTCTCACGTTCGTCAACGCCTTCGTCATGCTGCTCGCGTTCGCGAGCGGCCCGATCCTCGCTCGCGCGCTGGGTCCGGATGGTCGCGGCAACCTCGCCGCGATCCTGCTGCCGGTGACCCTGGCGCCGGTCGTGTTCAGCTTCGGGCTCCCCACGTACGTCACCCGCCAGGCGGCTCGCGGGCGGTCGCCGTCGGTGCTTCTGGGCTCGATCGGGCCGCTCGTGCTCGGCCTGGGTGTCGTCGCGGCCCTGCTCGGGCCGGCCATCGCGACCCTGTTCGCCGGTGGGCGCGACGTCGTGCACACCTTCGTCCTCGTCGGCTTCCTGCTCATGCCCGTGAGCCTGCTCGCGTGGTTGCTGCTGGGTCTGGCGCTCGGGCTGGAGCGCTGGCGGATGATCGTCGCGACGCAGCTCATCTCGGCCCTCGTGTCGACGGTAGCGGTGGTCGTGCTCTACGTGCTGGGTTCGCTGACGGTCGCCTCCACCGCGATCGTCATGTTCGCGGCCGGCGTGCTGGCCGTGATCCCTGTGCTCCCGCTCATCCGGGAGGCCGGCCGGCCCCGCTTCCGGCGCGAGGTCGTGCGCGAGAGCCTGCCGTTCGGGCTCAAGGCGTGGCTCGGCGGGCTCGGGTCGGTCGCCAACGTCCGCCTCGACCAAGTCCTGATGGTGCGCCTGGTGGAGCCGCGCGAGCTGGGTCTCTACGTCGTCGCCTTCACGGTCAGCAACTTCTTCCTCAACCCAGTGCTGGGCGCGCTGACGTCGGGGATGCTGCCGCGGTTTGCCTCCGGCGATGCCGCGCTGATCGCCCGCGTCCTGCGCACGACGATCGCCGCGGTCGCGCTCGTCGGCGCGCTGATCGCAGTGGGCGCCCCGTTGATCATCCACGTGCTGTTCGGCGGCGCATTCGCCGGCGCGCTGCCGCTGACCTGGCTGCTGCTCGCGGCCACGCTGCCGCTCGCGGCGATGACCGTGCTGAGCACGGCCTTGACCAGCTCCGGGCATCCGGGCTTCGGAGCGAGCGCCGAGATGGTCACGCTGCTCGTGACGGTCCCGTGCCTGCTGCTCACGCTCTCGACGTACGGTGCGGCCGCGGCCGCGGTAACCAGCATCCTCGCCTACAGCGCCGGATTCAGCTGGCTGCTGTTCGGCGGCCGGCGCCACCTGGGGCTCGGTCTGCGCGAGCTGCTGGTGATCCGCCGCGAGGACTGGGCGCGGCTGGTGGAGGTCGCTCGCACGCGCGTCGGCGCCCTCCGGCGCGGCTGGGTCGAGCGCCGGAGGAGTTGGTCCTGACGCGCCGCCGGCCCGGAACCGATGCGTTACGGTCGCCGACGTGCCGCTCGTCGATCACATCGCCAGCGTCTCCCGTCGGCTGCCCGACGCCCGCGGGAAGGCCCGTCTCGGCTGGCGGCTGCGCCGCCACATGCCCCACGACGGAGACTGGGATCTGCGGCTGAGAAACGGCGAGCACTACAGCCTGCCGAGCGGCTCGATGATGTCCTGGGTCGTCGCGTTCACCGGCCAGTACGACGCCGAGCCACAGCGAATGCTGGCCCGCCACCTCCGGCCCGGCACCATCGTGCTCGACGTCGGCGCCTCGCTCGGGCTGTGGACGATTCCGCTCGGCCGCGCCGCCAAGGCGGCCGGCGCCCGGGTGTGGGCGGTGGAGCCCCATCCCAGCAACCATCCGTGGCTGCGTCGCAACGTCGAGCTCAACGGGCTGCAGGACATCGTCGAGATCCACGAGATCGCGCTCGGCGACCGCGCCGGCACCGTCACGATGCAGATCGACGAGCGCGGTGGAGGAAACGCCGCGATCAGCACGAGCGCGAGCGCGGGGTCCGACGTGGCGACCGTACCGATGCGCCGACTCGACGAGCTCGCGCTCCCGGCGCCGGTGAGCGCGATGAAGCTCGACGTCGAGGGATTCGAGCTCAGCGTCCTGCGCGGCGCCCGCGAGCTGCTGGCGCGCGACACGCCGGTGATCTTCGGCGAGTTCAGTCCCGAGTGGCTGGCGGCCCGCGACGAGGATCTGCGGACCTGCGTCGGCGAGCTGGCGGCGCTCGGCTACCGGGCGAGCACGCTGACGCCGCGACGGTCGCGGCGGTGGAGGGCGAACGATCGCTTCGAGCTGCGTCCGCTGCCCCGCGAGATGAGCGCCGTCGAAGACCTGTTCCTCCACGTCCCCACCGGCTGAGGGCGCGCGTGAGGATCGCGTGGGTCGGCCCCACCCCGACCGACGACGGCGGCGTGACGTTCGTCGGCACGCAGCTGCTGCGAGCGATGGTCGCCGCGGGTGCGGAGGTCGACTGCTTTGTCACCTCGCCGCGCGAGCTCGTGGCGCCGTCGCTGGTCGAAGGCGACGGGTTGCACATTCTCGCCGCGCCGATCCGGTGGGAGTGGAACCGCTGGTACAGCCGCCGGCCGATGCTCGCGTCGCTGTCCGGGCGGCTGGCGCGCGCGCACGCCCAGGTGCACCTCGCCGACGTGATCGCCGAGCGCCACCGCACGCGTCGCTATGACGTGCTGTACCAGTTCTCCCAAAGCGAGTTCACGCCGCTGCGCCGCCGGCGGGCGGCGCTGCCGCCGATCGTCGTGCACCCGGAGACGCACGCCGCCGGCGAGCTCGCCTGGCACCGTCGCGAGACGGCACTCTCGCGCCGCTGCGAGACGCCGCGCGCGCGCGCGCTGGCTCGTGCCACGCTCGTCGCCCGCGCAGCGCTGCAGAAGCGCGAGCTGCCGACAGCCGATCGCGTGCTCGGCGTCAGCGCCGTGTTCGCCGAGCATCTGATCAGCGACTACGCGCTCGTCCGCGAGCGCGTCGGCGTGGTGCCCAATCCGATCGACCTGCAGCGCTTCGACGTCGCCGGGCTCGACCAGCCCGCGCCCGCGCAGCAGACGATCCTGTTCATCTCGCGGATCTCCGCGCGCAAGGGCGTCGACCTCGTGATCGCGCTCTCGCACCGCCTCGATGACCTCGCCGGCCGAGTGCGACTCCGCGTCGTCGGGGGGCCGACGACGTGGTCGGACTACCGCCCGCTGCTGGCCGATCTGAACCCCGCGATCGCGAGCTTCGACGGCGCCGTCGATCCCCAGCGGATCGCAGAGCTGTATCGCACGGCGGACCTGCTGCTGCAGCCGAGCCGCTACGAGCCGTTCGGGCTGACGGTCGGCGAGGCGCTCGCCAGCGGGGTGCCGGTCGTCGCCACCGACGAGGTGGGCGCCGTGGACGGCGTCGACCTGGCCGTCTGCTCGGTGATCGCGCCGGGCGATCTCGACGCGCTCGAGGCGGCGACACGCGCGATGCTCGACCGGATGCGATCACCCGAGCGCGGCGCGATACGGGGGCGCGCACGCGCCGAGGCGCAGCGACTGATGGCGCCCGACCTGATCGCGGCGCGGCTGCTCGACGAGCTGGCACTGGTCGGGCGGGCCGCGCCCGCCGCAGCGAGCGCGGCCGAGCCGGCACCCGCGCCCGCGGACTGACCACGATGCCGGCGCCGCCGAGCACGGGTGGCGAGGCGCGCCGACGCCGCACGGCCCGGATCGCGCTCGTCGTGCCGGCCGCGCGCGTCGCGACGACCGCGAGCTTCGACACCGAGTTCTCCAGCCGGCTGGGGCCGGGGCTGCTGCCCTACCTCAGCTCGGTGGGCGAGGTGACGCACGGACGAACCCCGCTCGTCGATACGGCGTCGCGCGCCGGATGGGGCGCGATCGACGTGCTGGGCGCGATCTTCGCGGTGGTGCCGCTGGGGTACGGCACGCTGGCACTTGTCGTCTCGGCGGCTGCCGCCGCCTGCGCGCTGCTCGTGCTCAGCCTGGCGATCTGCGTCATCCGCCCGTTGGGAGCGGCCCTGGCGGGCGGGGTGGCGGCCGTTCGCGTGGGCAGCCTCGCCGCGCCGCTGCCCGACGCCGCGGTTCCATAGTCGGGCTCGCTGTCCTTGGCGATCGCGCTGCTGGGCGTCCTCGCCGAGGTGCTCGGGCCCGACGCCGCGCGCTGGCGCCGATGCGTGCCATTGATCTGCGCGCTCGGCGTGCTGTGGAGCGCGCCGGCGGCGGCGCTGACGCTCGCGGCGGTAGCCGCAGGTTCCTACGGCTGGCCGATGGACGCCCGGCGCGAGCTGGCGCGACGCTGTGCCGCGACCTGCGCCGCCGCCATCGCCGCCTACGCGGCGGTCGCGATCGCGCGCGGCGGGGCGCTGCCGGACCCGCGCCTGATCGTCGCGGCGAGCCCGTTTGCCGCGTCGCCCGGCGAGGCCGGCGGGAGCGCCGCGACGGTGCTGCTGGCACTGGTCAGCGCGCTGTCGCTCGGTGTCGCCTGGTGGGCCAGGAGGAGCGCGCCCGCGAGCGCCCCCGCGCGTGCGAGCACCGCCGTGCGGGCCACCGCCGCCCTCGCGGCACTGCTCGCGACGCACGGCTTGATCTTCGGCGCCCCGGTGGAGATCGCGCACGCGGCGGGCCTGACGCTGCTGCTCACGGCGATCGTGGCGCACACGCGCGGCGCTCGCGGCACGACTCTGTTCGCCGTCTCGCTGGGCGCCGTCCTGGCCTGCGGCGGACCGACCATGGTCGATCGCTTTCAGACCTCGGCCCTCTACGCCGCGATCCCGCATCAGCCGTTCGACGCGCTGCAGGTCGGCCACGGTGCCTTCGGCCGCTCCCTGCGCTACGACCTGCGCGTCCTGGCCTCCAGGCCCCTGCTCACTCCGGATGCCACGCTCGCGGCGGCGTCGTTGATCCCCGCCGCCACGCGCCGCGGAGATCGGGTGCTGGTCGTCCTCCCCGGTCCCCAGCAGGCCGAGTCGCTGGCCGTGACCGACCGCGCCGGGCTGCTGCCGCTCGGCGACCCGACCACGAGCGCCGCCGCGGGGCCGCTCAGCCGCCGCCTGCGCGACGCCGTGGACGACCTCCCCGACCGAGCGCGCGTGGTGACGCGCGAAGCGTGGCTCGCCGAGGCAGCCGCTCCCGCCCCGGTGGGCGGCGACGACGGGCCGCGGCGGGCGCTTCGCCTCCTGCTCGAGCGCTTCGCACCACACGTGGTCACGCGCAGGACCGGCCTGGTGGTCGCGGAGCTCCGGCGCCGGCCGCCGACCGCGGAGTCCCAGCTCGGCGCCGGGGTCGGCTAGGCTGCCGCAGATGCACGAGCGCAGCCGCCCGGGACGGGTGGCCCTGGCGGCGGACGGCTTCGGTGCCTCGGTGATACGCCGGCTGCGTCCGCGAGTCGGTCCGCTCGCACGGAGGCTCAGCCCGGGCGTCATGGCCGAGCGCGCGCACCGCCATCAGCAAGGTCTGCACGCCGCCTCGGGACATCTGGCGGCGGCGGAGCGGTTCGTGGAGCTCTTCGGCTCGCAGGTCCGGCGGGGGCCCTTCGCGGGTATGACGTATGAGCCCGGGAGAATGCTCTCGCTCCAGAAGCTGCTCGGCATCTACGAGCACGAGCTGCATGATTGGATCGAATCAGCCCTGGCGCGTCGTCCGCGGACATTCGTCGACATCGGTGCGTCCGACGGGTATTACGCCGTTGGCGTCGCCCGGCGCGGCGTCCCGGTCGAGGCCTTTGAGTCGGGCCGCAGCGCGCGGCGCCGGATCGCCGAGCTTGCGCGCGCCAACGGCGTCAGCGTCAACGTCCGCGCCACGGCGACAGCCGCCCGCGTCCGGGCGCTGGCGCTCGACGCGGCATTCGTGCTCAGCGACTGCGAAGGGGCCGAGGACGACATCTTCGATCAGGTCACCGTCGACGCACTGCGGACGGCGACCGTCATCATCGAGGTCCACGAGACGATGCGACCCGGCACCGAGCGCCGCTTGCGTCGGCGCTTCGATGCCACGCATCACTGCGAGCGGGCGATCCCGGCCGATCGCGACCCCTCCGGCTACCCCGAGCTCGAGCAGCTCGGCGAGCGCGACCGGGCACATGCCTCCAGCGAGCTGCGCGACGGAGACACGCCTTGGCTGATGCTGACGCCGAGGGCGCCCGGCGTCGGCGTCGGACCCACGCCGGGCCGCGCCGCCTGAGAGATGGCCGAACCGCTGCGCCACGCCTCCCGCGCGGCTCGGTCGCGTGCTCGCGACGTCGCGCTGCGCGGGCTCGGCGGGCTGGCACGCCGTCTGGACAAGCCCGAGATCATGAGCGTGGTCGACGCCGGGATGCGCCAGGCGCACAACGACTCCATCGTCGCCCGCGCGATCGTTGCCGCCGTGCTCGGGCCGGCCTCGACCTACGTCGACGTCGGGACCAATCGCGGCCAGTGGCTGAGCGACGCCTGTCGCTGTGCCCCCAAGGCCACGCATCTCGCGTTCGAACCGATTCCCGAGCTCTGCGCCGTGATCGCGTCGCGGTTTCCGACCGTGGACTTGCGCACCGTGGCCCTGGCCGAGTCACCCGGCCAGGCGCGGTTCTGCCGGTATCTCAACCACGACGGATGGAGTGGCCTGCGTCGGCGCAGCGAGGTCGCCGATGAGTGCCGCTGGATCGATGTGCGCGTCGCCCGGCTCGACGACGAGGTCGGCGAGCGGGCTCCGGCGCTGATCAAGATCGACGTCGAGGGTGCTGAGGTCGATGTCCTGCTCGGTGCGCGGCAGACCCTCGCCGCGCACCGGCCGACCGTCGTGTTCGAACATCAGCTGATCGCGACCGCCCTCTACGGGCGCACCTCCGAAGAGCTGTGGGAGATCTTCGCCGGCCTCGGCTACAGGGTCTTTGACCTGCAGGGGCATGGGCCGTACGACCGCGCCGGCTTCGTCGAGGCCGGCGCGGCCGGAGTCCTCGTCAACTGGCTCGCCGTGCCCACCTGATCGGCCGCGGCGAGCCGACGCAGCTGCGCTAATGCGCTGGCACGTCCCCGCCACCGCAGTAGAGGTCGGCTACCAGGCAATCGCGGACGAGCGCCTCCAGCTTGGACTGATCCCAGCCGTTCATGAAGTCCGCATGCGCGGTGGCGATCGGCCCGGAAGCGAGCCGGACGGTCGGCCCGCCCCTCGTGGGATAGCGCAGCGTCAGGCCCAGCTTGGGCACGAGCCGTGGATGCGTCGACGGACATGTCCTCAGCGGCGCGCTCGTCTCGCGC
>JBBSQG010000080.1:0-9987 GCA_038258125.1 Solirubrobacterales bacterium | reverse complement strand
TCGGCCCCGCGCGCGGGCCCGCACGCAAACACCACCCCCGCGCCCCCCACGACCACCGGGGGGCGGGGCGGATGGCCCCGCGCCCCGTTTATGTTCGCCGCTGGGGCTCGAGGGTCAGCTGACGAGGCCGCTGCGCTTGGCGGCCGCCTCGGACCGCCCGACCGACAGGAGTCCTGCGCTCAGCGCGGTCACACCGGTGAAGATGTGGATGAAGTTCTCGCCGTCGCCGGCGCCGTTCATCGCGATGATCGTCAGGTTGTCCGGCGCGATGACTCCGATCACGAAGGCCACGATGTAGAAGAGGCCGACGCCCATGAGCGCGCCCTCCGTGGACGCTGTCGAGAACTTCGTCATCGCGATCAGGAACGCGCCGATGAGGATGTGGACGGTGTTGTGCATCGGGTTGACGCTGGCGAAGCCGAGCAGCTTGTCGTTCGAGTCCGCCAGGAAGCCGTCAAATCCCGTGATGAAGAATCCGATGAAACCGACCGCGACATACCCTGCCCCGATCAGCAGCGACGCCCCCGCGGCGAGGCTCTTGTTTCCCATGTATCCCTGCACCTCCCTATGGATGAGCTAGCGATCCTACTTCTGGGATAGACCGCCGCTGCGCCACAAATCGCGCACCCACGACACACCCCGTGCCAGCTCTACGCAGCGCAGGCGCGAACGGTTCAGCCGCCGATCTGCGACATCGTCCGAGTCGGCTGAACGAAGCCGGGATCGTTGACGTTGTGCTTGAGCTCCTTCTTCCACACGGCGTCGCGGATCGTCTGGCGCAGGTCGTCGTCAGACGCGCCAGCGCGCAGCGGTCCGCGCAGGTCGTACTCGTGCAGGCTGAACAGGCACGTGCGCAGCTTGCCCTCCGCGGTGACGCGGATCCGGTCGCAGTCGCCGCAGAACGGCTCGGACACGGGATTGATGAAGCCAATCTTCCCGTGGCCGTCGGCGAAGCGGTACACCCGCGCGGTCGCGCTGGGCTCCCGAAGCTCGGCCTCCAGTGGATGGACGGCGTGGATCGCCGCTCGGATCTCCTCACCGCTGAGGACCTTGCTGCGATCCCACGAGTGGTCGGCGTCCAGCGGCATGAACTCGATGAAACGCACCTCGTAGGGGTGCGTCCGGGCAAACTCGGCCATCGGCAGGATCTCGGTCTCGGTGAAGCCGCGCATCCCGACCGCGTTGATCTTGATCGGATGGGCGTCGGGGAAGCCGGCGAGCACCTCCAAGCCACGCAGCACGCGCGGGAGCGCGTCACGGCGAGTCATCTCGAAGAAGCGGTCGCGCTGCAGCGAGTCGACGGACACGTTGAAGCGGTTGATCCCGGCCGCGACAAGCGCGGCGGCGTCGCGCTCAAGCAAGAAGCCGTTGGTGGTCACGCTGAGATCCTCCACGCCGGGCACGGCGCCGAGCATGGCCGCCAGGCGCGGGAAGTCGCGCCGCACGAGCGGCTCGCCCCCGGTCAGGCGGATGTCGTGGACGCCCATTGTGGCGAGGATCGTCACAAGGCGCTCGAGCTCCTCGAAGCTCAGCACCGCGTCACGCTCCAGCCAGGGCAGGCCTTCGGCCGGCATGCAGTACTGGCAGCGGAAGTTGCAGCGGTCGGTGACCGACATCCGCACGTCGCGGATGCGTCGGTTGTGTCCGTCGCGCAGTGGCTCAATCTTGTTCATCACGTCTCCATGTCCCCGATCGACCCCCGCTTTTGCTCAGCAGCTCTACCCGTTCTAGGACTACCCCACGTTCGATCCCCTTGACCATGTCGTAGATCGTGAGCGCGCCTGCCGCGCAGCCGACCATGGCTTCCATCTCGACGCCCGTGCGGGCGTGCACGCGCGCGGTCGCGGTGACGATCACCGTGCCGGCCGCCGCGTCGACGTCGATCTCGACGTCGAAGGAGCTCAGCGGCAGCGTGTGGCACAGCGGGATCCACTCGTCGGTCCGCTTGGCCGCCTGGATCGCGGCCACGCGGGCGGTGCCGATCACGTCGCCCTTGGGGGCGTCGCCGGCTGCCACGGCGGCGGCGGTCTGCGGCCTCATTCGCACGATCGCGCGGGCGCTGGCCACGCGATCGGTCTCGGGCTTGGCGCCCACGTCGACCATCCGGGCACGCCCGTCAGCGTCGAGATGGGTCAGAAGTTCGCTGCTCATCGAGTTCCCCGTCACGTCCTCGGTATGCCCCCCAGAGGTATCCCACCGTAGCGAAACCCGAGCTCGGCGGGCAGAGCGGTCACGGACGCCGGCGCGGCGCCGCTCCTCGATGGCAAGCACCAACGCGCCAGGTTTGCGGCCGAAGAAGCGATTGCTACGTTACGAATGCGGCGATAACCAGAGGGATAAGCGACGAGGAGACGGCGATGCCTGACGAGACAACCCTGCCTGAAGGAACCAAGAGCGAGAAGGCGCCGGGCGAGAAGGTCGTCTGCCTGTACCCCGGCTGCGAGAACGAGGCGGTCGACGCGCCGCGCAAGGACAACCACGCGTCCCGCCAGGGCCCGCCACCGCGCTATTGCGAACTCGAGGAGCACAACGCCGCGTCGACGTTCCAGGCGCTGAAGAAGCTCGAGGAAGAGGCTGCGGCCGGCTGACGCAGCCGCGGCCGTAGAGCCCACCGGGGCACCGTCAGCTCCAGCGCGTGCCGCGGTGGACGAATCGCTCGGCGGGCACTCCGCCCCCTCGGGCGAGCATGGCGCGCGTCGCCTCCGGCATGGCGACGAAGCGCCGCAGCGCTTCCGCCGCGTTGGTGCGCAGCTCCTGACGCAGGGTGCTGACGTACCACAGGCCCGAGATCGGCGTGCCGCGCACGTCGAGCTCGACGAGCGAGCCTCGCTCGAGCTCGTCGCGGACGGTGTGCGCGAGGGCCAGCGTCACGCCGCGGCCGGAGGCGACCTGCGCGAGCGCCGCGGCGAAATTCGGATAGGACCGCGTGCGCCGCGGGGCGATCGACTGGCGGGCGAGAAACGCACCGGTGTCCGTCGAGCGCTCCTCCTCGTAGGGCCCGAGCAGCCATGGGGTGCTCACGAGCGCCGCGGGCGCCAGCCCCTTCGACGACGCAAGCGTGTGGCCGGGCGCGGCGACGACGATCAGCCCGTAGCGCAGGAAGGCTTCGGAGACCATCGCGGGCACGTCGTGGCGGTCGGTGACCGGCGGGCCGAGCGTGATGTCGACTGTTCGGTTGGCCAGCAGGCCGGCGAAGTCCTCGCGCCGGGCCACCTGCAGCTCGACCTCGATCTCCTCGTGGCGATGGCTGAAGACGCTGAGCAGCGGTCCGGACGCGAACTCGGCAAACGGCGGCGTCGCGGCGACGCGGACGGTCGTGCGGCTGTCGTCGGCGTCGCGGATCGCCCGGCGCGCACCATCGGCGAGCTCGAGTATGTCGCTTGCCGCGCTCGCCAGCCGACGCCCGCCTGGCGTGAGCTCGATGACCCCGCCGGCGCGGACGTAGAGCTTGTCGCCCAGCTCGCGACGCAGGGCTCCGACGGCTCCGGATACGGCGGGCTCGGACACCCCAAGCGCCGCGGCCGCGGCCTTGACCGAGCCCATTCGCGCGACCGTCACAAAGCTACGGAGCTGCGACAGCGTCAATTAAGCGTTCTCTTCATAAGGGTTGCGGTCCGATCGTACCGTGCATACGATCGGCTTCAGAGCACTTTCGGAGGAGAGGAGCGTCACACCTTGGCAATGCAGACCCCTGCGCCCTGCGACTACTCGCGGGCCACGAGCGTCGACGACGCCATAGCGCAGCTTCAGGCGCTAGGCGGCAACGCTCGCATCTTGGCGGGCGGGTACAGCCTCATCCCAATGATGAAGCTGCGCCTTGCGAACCCGGGCCACGTCATCGACATCAACCCGCTTGAGCCAGAGCTCAACTACATCCGCGAAGAGGGGGACGAGATTCGCGTCGGCGCGATGACCAGGCACGTCAACATGCTCGAGTCCGACGTGCTTTCCCGGCATTTCCCGGACATCTTCCGCGAGGCCGAGGCAGTCCTCGCCGACCCGGTCGTCCGCAACCGCGGCACGATGGGCGGCTCCCTCTGCCAGTCCGACCCGGCCGAGGATCTCTCGGGCGTCGTCGTGGCGCTCAAGGGCGAGGCCGTCCTGCGCGGCCCCGGCGGTGCGGAGCGCGTCATCGGCATGGAGGAGTTTCACGTCGGCCCGTACATGACGGCCGTGCAGCCGACCGAGATGCTCATCGAGGTCCGCTTCAAGAAGCATCGCGGCTTCGGTGGCGCGCACGAGAAGGTCGAGCGTCGCGCCGGAGACTTCGCCATCGTGGCCGCCTCCTCGGCGCTTGCGATCGAGGGCGGCAAGATCACGTGGGCGGGCGTTGCCTGCAGCGCGGTCGGTCCGACCACGATGCACATCGGTCGCGCGGAAGAGGCGCTCGTCGGACAGGCGCCCTCCGAGGATCTGTTCGCCAAGTGCGGCCAGATGGCCTCCGCTGACTGCTCGCCCAACAGCGACGGTCGCGGCCCCGCCGATTACAAGCGTCACGTCGCCGGCGTGCTCACCACACGCGCCCTCAGCCGCGCTGCGGCAACGGCCCTGCGTTAGGAGGCAGACTGATGATTGTCAACATCTCGATCAACGGCCAGACGTACTCACATGACGTCGAGCCGCGCCTGCTGCTCGTGCATTTCATCCGCGAGTACGCGGAGCTGCACGGCACCCACTGGGGCTGCGACACATCCAACTGCGGCATCTGCATCGTGCTGATGGATGATCCCAACAGCTCGCAGCCTCCGTATCCCGTCAAGTCCTGCACCATGCTCGCGGCCATGGCCGAGGGCTATGAGATCACGACGGTTGAGGGCATGGCGCATCCTGACGGAACCCTCGATCCCATCCAGATGGGCTTCCACGAGATGCACGCACTCCAGTGCGGCTTCTGCACCCCGGGCATGATGTCCACGGGTCGCTGGCTCATCGAAAGACATCCGAACCCCACGCAGATGACCGACCACGAGATCCGCGATGGCATCTCGGGCAACCTGTGCCGCTGCACGGGCTACGACAACATCATCAAGGCGATTCGCTGGGCAGCTGCCTACATCCAGGAGCACCCGGAGTCGGCCAGGACAGCGAGGCAATAACGAATGGCTACCACTGAGACAACCCCGGGACGTCACCCGGACTGGTACGGACACGCGACCGGGGACACGTTCGGCAAGATCGCCGACGCGCCGATCGGGTTCGGTCACATGAAGCGCAAGGAGGACGCGCGCTTCATTCGCGGCCTCGGCGACTACATGGACGACGTCCGGCTTCCGGGCATGGTCCACGGCGCGATCCTGCGCTCTCCGTACGCCCACGCCCGGATCAACTCGATCGACACGTCGGGTGCGCTCGCGCACCCGAAGGTCGCCGCGGTGGTCATCGCGAAGGACCTCGAGACGCTCGGCCTGGCCTGGATGCCGACCATCTCCTACGACACGCAGGCCGTGCTCGCGGGCGACAAGGTCCGCTTCCACCTCCAGGAGGTCGCCTTCGTCATCGCGCTCGATGCGTACTCGGCGCAGGACGCGCTCCAGCTCATCGAGGTCGACTACGACGTGCTGCCGGCGATCGTCAACTGCCGCAAGGCGCTTGACCCCGACGCCCCGCTGATCCGCGACGACAAGGTTGGTCAGACCGACAACCTCGCGAGCCCGATGTGGGAGGCCGGCGACAAGGCGATCTGTGACCGCGTCTTCGCCGAGGCCGACGTCGTCGCCAAGCAGACGATCCTCGACCCTCGTTCGCATCCGTGCCCGATGGAGACGTGCGGCATGGTCGCCGACATGAACCCGAACACGGGCCAGCTGAACATCTACAACGGCAACCAGGCGCCGCACGCGCACCGCACGGTGTACGCGCAGGTGGCCGGTCTGCCCGAGCAGAACATCCGCATCCTGTGCAACGACATCGGTGGCGGCTTCGGCAACAAGGTGCCGGTCTACCCGGGCTACGTTTGCGCGATCGCCGGTTCGATCGTCGCCGGCGCGCCGGTCAAGTGGATCGAGGACCGCTCGGAGAACCTCGCCTCGACCGGGTTCGCTCGCGACTACCTCATGTACAGCGAGATGTGCTCCAAGGGCGGCAAGATCACCGGGCTGCGCGTCGACGCGATCGCCGACCATGGCGCGTTTGACTCGACCGCTCAGGCCACGAAGTTCCCGGCCGGGTTCTTTCACATCGTCACGGGGTCCTACGACCTCTCGGGCGCGCACTGCCAGGTCAAGGCCGTGTACACGAACAAGGCTCCCGGCGGCGTCGCCTACCGGTGCTCGTTCCGCATCACCGAGGCCGTCTACCTCGTCGAGCGGATGGTCGATCAGCTCGCCATGGAGATGCGCGTCGATCCGGTCGAGCTGCGCATGCGCAGCTTCATCCGGGCCGACCAGTTCCCCTACGAGACGGCGACCGGCTGGGTCTATGACTCGGGCGACTATCACAAGGCCATGAAGCTGGCGATGGAGATCGCCGGCTACGACGAGCTCCGTGCCGAGCAGCAGGAGAAGCTGCAGCGCGGCGAGATGATGGGCATCGGTGTCGCCTTCTTCACCGAGGGCGTAGGCGCCGGTCCCCGTCGCCACATGGACATCCTCGGCCTGGCGATGAACGACGGCGCCGAGCTGCGCGTCCATCCGTCGGGCAAGGCCGTCGTGTCGATCTCCGCCCAGACGCAGGGGCAGGGACACGAGACGACGTTCGCGCAGATCGTCGCCGAGGAGCTCGGCATCTCGCCCAACGAGATCATGGTTCGCCATGGCGATACCGACAAGACCCCGTACGGCCTGGGCACGTACGGAAGCCGGTCGACGCCGGTCTCCGGTGGCGCCGTCGCCGTCGTGTCGCGCAAGGTCCGCGACAAGGCTCGCCAGTTCGCGGCGCTCATGCTCGAGACGCGCGCCGAGGACCTGCAGTGGGAGAAGGGTCGCTGGTTCGTGCGAGGCGATCCGGAGCGCGGTTCCACGATCGAGTCGATCGCGGAGTACGCGTACAGCGCCACGAACCTCCCCGAGGGCCTCGAAGGCGGCCTGGACGCCAACGCCGTGTACGACCCGCCCAACCTGACGTACCCCTTCGGGGCGTACATCGCGGTGGTCGATGTCGATCCCGGCACCGGCAAGGTCCACATGCGTCGCTTCATCGCGGTCGATGACTGCGGCGTGCGGATCAATCCGATGGTCGTCGAGGGCCAGATCCACGGTGGCCTCGTCGAGGGCATCGGGCAGGCGTTGATGGAGATCATCTCCTTCGACGAGCAGGGCAACTGCATGAACGCGTCGTTCATGGACTACCTGCTCCCGACCGCGCTCGAGTGCCCGATCAACGGGTTCGAGCTCGGCGAGACGGTCACGCCCTGCCCGCATCACCCGATCGGTGCCAAGGGCGTCGGCGAGTCCCCCTGCGTGGGGTCGCCGCCGGCCATCGCCAACGCCGTGGTGGACGCGCTCTACCACGCCAAGGGGATCAAGCACATGGACATCCCGGCCTTCCCCGCACGGGTCTGGGCCGCGATGAACGGTCGCGCAGAGCCCCCGCAGTGAGAAATGACGCGCTGGCGCGGCGAGCTGAAGAGCTCGCCGCGCAGGGCGCGGCCTTCGCGACCGCGACCGTCGTGCGCGCACAGCGCCCGACGAGCGCGCACGCGGGTGATGTCGCGCTCATCACGAGTGACGGAAACATCGAGGGCTTCGTCGGCGGCATCTGCGCCGAGCACAGCGTCCGGCTGTTCGCCTGGACCGCGATGAAGTCCGGTGAGCCCATCCTCCTTCGGATCCTGCCGACGGAGGAAGAGGTCGCGGGCAAGCAGGGAGCACAGGAGGACGGCGCCGTCACAGTGCTCAACAGCTGCCTGTCCGGCGGCGCAATCGAGATCTTCCTGGAGCCGACGCTGCCGACCCCGCGCGTGAACATCGTGGGTTCCAAGCCAATCGCCGCCGCGATCGAGCAGCTCGGCCCGCAGTTCGACCTCGACATGGCGGCGGTCGGCGACAACCCGCCCGAGATCCACGAGGGCGATCTGGCCATCATCGTCGCCGCCCACGGCAAGGGCGAGCTCGAGGCACTGCGCGCCGGCCTGATGGCCGAGCTTCCGTATGTCGGGCTCGTCGCCAGCCCCAAGCGCGGTGCCGCGCTCATCGACGAGCTGCGTGAAGGCGGCCTCTCCGACGAGCTGCTGGCGCGCATCGACTGCCCGGCCGGCCTGGACATCAAGGCCAAGACGCCGCCCGAGGTCGCGCTGTCGATCATCGCCTGCCTGATCCAGACGCGCCATGGCGACGGCTACGCGCCGCCGCTGCGCTCACCGAGCGCCGAGCCGGCTCCGACCTTCGCTGTCGATCCGATCTGCGGCATGACGGTCACGATGGCCCCCGACACCCCGCAGCTCGAGCATGACGGTGAGACGATCTACTTCTGCCGCGAGGCGTGCAAGACCGAGTACGCTGCCGGGCTGCGAGGCGAGGCGCCCGCCAAGCCCGCCGCGGCGGCGACCGCGGTCGACCCGATCTGCGGTATGACCGTGCTGGCCACAGAGGACACGCCGCACCTCGAGCATGGCGGAGAGACGGTCTACTTCTGCTGCGACGACTGCAAGACGAAGTACCAGCAGGAGCACATGGATGCCGTCCCCGCGGCCTGAGACGTTCGTCACGGGGCTTGTCCTGGGCGCCGGCGGGTCGCACCGACTGGGGCGGCCCAAGCAGCTGCTGCCCTATGGCGACGGCACCTTGCTCGACCACACGGTCTCTATCGCGCGCGCGTGTGACTTCGATCAGCTTGTCGTGCCGATCGGCGGTGCTTCCGACGAGGTCGCCGAGCGCGTCGATCTCTCCGGCGCCGACGTCGTCGTCAACTACGCCTACGGCGAGGGCTGCTCGTCGTCGATCGCGGCCGCGCTGGATGTCGTGAACCAGCGCTGCGACGTGCTCGTACTCATGCTTGGAGACCAGCCCGGTGTGACACCGGCGACCGTGCGCGCCCTGATCGACGCTCGCGGCGATGCCCCGCTCGCGGTGTGTCGCTACGACGACGGTCGCGGGCACCCGATCGCCTTTCACCGCAGTGTCTTCCCCCAACTCGCCGACCTGCACGGCGACAAGGGCGTCTGGCGCTTGCTCGACGAGCACGCCGGGGATGTCGTTGACGTGCCAATCGCAGGCAACGTACCGCTAGACGTTGATACGCCCGAGGACTACCAAGCCGTGCTCGCTGAAGCCGGCTACACGGAGGTGACGGCATGAGCCGCCTACAGCGCAGCGACGAGCTTGAAGAGGAGATGCGCCGGCTGATCCCGAGCGTCGAGAAGCTCGGGCAGATGCTCGGAGATGTCGACTACCTGGCCGATGAGGGGCTCGCGACTTCCACGTATCTCGCGTGTCGTCTGCCGCAGCCTCTGCTGCTGGAGGGTGAGGCCGGCGTCGGCAAGACCGAACTCGCCAAGTCGCTGGCACAGGTCCTGGAGACGCCGCTGATCCGGCTGCAGTGCTACGAAGGCATCGACGCCTCCGAGGCACTGTACGAGTGGAACTATCCGCGCCAGCTCCTCAGCATCCGGATCGCCGACAGCAAGGGCGAGGATCTCGACGAGAAGGGCCTGTTCGGTCCCGACTACCTCATTCGCCGTCCGCTGCTGGAGGCACTCGAGCACAAGGGCCCGCGTCCGGCGATTCTGCTCATCGACGAGCTCGACCGCGCCGACGACGACTTCGAGGCCTTCCTGCTGGAGCTGCTCGCCGAGTCGACGGTGACGATCCCCGAGATCGGGACGATCCGCGCGACGCATCCGCCGATCGTCATCCTCACCTCCAACCGCACGCGCGACCTGCACGACGCCGTCAAGCGCCGCTGTCTGTACCAGTGGATCGACTACCCGACCCCGCCGCGCGAGGTCGACATCGTCCGCCGCCGCGTGAAGGGCGTGTCCGCGACGCTCGCCGTCCAGGTCGCCGACGCCGTCTCGCGGATGCGCGACTCCGACATCCAGAAGCCGCCCGG
>JBBSQG010000079.1:0-10023 GCA_038258125.1 Solirubrobacterales bacterium | reverse complement strand
CGCGTCAAGACGCTTCACCCCAAGCTCTACGCCGGCCTGCTCGCGCTGCGCGACGACGCCGACCATCTGCTCTCGCTCCAGGAGCACGACGTCGAGCTCGTCGACCTCGTGTGCGTGAACCTGTATCCGTTCGAGCGCACCGCGGCGCGGCGCGACTCGACCGAGGCCGAGGTGATCGAGAACATCGACATCGGCGGCCCGACGATGATCCGCGCGGCGGCGAAGAACTTCGCCTTTTCCGCGGTCGTGACGTCGCCGGAGTCCTACGACGCCGCGATCTCGCGCTGGTTCTCCGAGAAGCAGGAGGACATGCCCGACATGCTCGTGCGCGCCTACGAGAAGGTCGTCGACCTGCCCTACGGCGAGAACCCGCACCAGCGCGCCGCCTACTACCAGCAGGTCGGCGCCCGCTCGCACATCCTGTCGGGCATCCAGCAGCACCACGGCAAGCAGCTGTCGTTCAACAACCTCTTCGATCTGGACTCCGCGCGCGCGATCGTGCGCGACTTCGAGGCGCCGGCCTGCGTCATCGTCAAGCACAACAACCCCTGTGGCGCGGCGATCGGCGCGAGCGCCGCGGAGGCCTACGGGCGTGCCTTCGCGACCGACCCGCTGAGCGCCTTCGGGGGTGTGATCGCCTTCAACCGCCCGGTCGATGCCGCGACCGCCGAGCGTCTCGCCGAGCAGTTCGTCGAGGTGCTGATCGCCCCGGGCTACGAGGAGGGGGCGCTGGAGATCCTCACCCGCAAGCCGTCGATCCGGATCCTCGAGGACAACGAGCGCCGCGCCGCACTGGTCGCCGAGCCGGAAATCAAGCAGGTCATGGGCGGGCTGCTCGTGCAGGACCGCGACGTCGACGTCGACGACCGCACGGAGATGGAGGTCGTCACCCAGCGCCACCCGACCGACGCCGAATGGCGCGATTTGCTGTTCGCCTGGAGGATCTGCATGCGCGTGCGCTCCAACGCGATCGTGCTCGCCCGCGACGAGGCGACGGCGGGCATCGGCGCCGGCCAGATGAGCCGCGTCGACTCTGTCCGCCTGGCCGTCGACAAATCCCGGCTGGAGTCGCTCGCGGGCGCGGTGCTGGCCTCTGATGCGTTCTTCCCCTTCTCCGACGGGCCGGAGATCGCGATCGGCGCCGGCGTGACCGCGATCATCCAGCCCGGCGGCTCGCGCCGCGACCCGGAGGTCGTCGAGGCGGCCGACGCGGCCGGCATCGCGATGGTCTTCACGAGCCGGCGCCACTTCCGCCACTGACCGGCTTGGCAGCCGGCGGCGGCATCGAGCGCTTCGCCTCCGGCGGGCCATGGGAGGAGTCCTTCGGCTACTCGCGCGCGGTGCGCTGCGGCGAGCTCGTGCTCGTGGCCGGCACGACCGCGGTCGACGAGGACGGCGTCGTGCGCGGGATCGGCGACGCCGGCGAGCAGACAGCGTTCATCTGCGAGCGGATCGCGGCGGCGCTGGCCCAGGCCGGCGCTCGAATGGAGCAGGTCGTGCGGACATGCCTGTACGTGACCGACATCGCGCGCGCCGAGGAGATCGGCCGCGCGCACGGGCGTGCGTTCGGGGAGCATCCGCCCGTCGCCACGATGGTCCAGGTCGCGGCGCTCCTCGACCCGCGCATGCTCGTCGAGATCGAGGCCGTCGCCTATGTCGGTCCGTGAATGTCTAGCCATGTCTAGCCACCGGCTAGACATGGCTAGACACGAGAGAACGGCAACGGCTGTGGTCGATCGGGGTCGGGGTCGGGGTGCGTGCGAGCGCCGGTCAGCGGCGGAGGCGGAGCACCGGTCAGCGGCGAGTGCGGAGCACCGGTCAGCGGCGAGTGCGGAGCGCCGATCGAGGGTCGATGCGCTGGCAGCGCTCGGCACCACCCGCGTTTGCAGGGGCTTCGCCAGTCCGTCCGGCACATCCCCCACACTGCGCCGCTCGTGATCGTCGTCGCCGTCCCCACGCGCTTGCGTTGACCGTCCTCCGGGCGTGGCAGGAACGCGCCCTCGAGCGCATGGCGACGTGGGAGCAGGGCTCGTTCCTGCTGTCCGCCGCGCCCGGCGCCGGCAAGACGATCCCGAGCCTCGCGTTCGCCCGCACGCTGCTCGACGCCGGCACGATCAACCGCGTGCACGTCGTCTGCCCGACGACGCCGCTGACCCGCCAATGGGCCGAGGTCGCCGGCCGCTTCGGCATCCAGCTGGCGCCCGACTCCGAGGAGCTGCACCCGCCGCGCGACTTCCACGGCATCGCCGCGACGTACGCGCGCGTGGCGTCGTCCGCGGCGCGCTGGGCGCCGCAGTGCGGGGCGCGCACGCTGATCATCGCCGACGAGGCGCACCACCTCGGCGAAGAGCTCGCGTGGGGCACCGGCTTCGCGCGCGCGTTCGCCGCCACGCCGCGCTGGCTGCTGCTGTCGGGCACGCCGTTTCGCTCCGACGGCAACCCGATCGCCGGCGTGCGCTACGACGGCGGCCTATGCGTGCCCGACGTCAGCTACACGTACGCCGAGGCGGTCCGCGACGGGATCTGCCGGCCGGTCGTCTTCGTGCCCTACGACGGCGTCCTGTCGTGGCAGTCGGGCGACGACGTCATCGAGTCATCCTTCTCCGACCACGACCTCGACGGGCGCGAGGCGAGCCGCCGCTACCGCACGGCGATCTCTACCGAGCTCAGTGACGGCCTGCCGCGGATCCTGCGCGCCGCCGACGAGCGGCTCGGCGAGATCCGCTCCTCCGGCCACCGCGACGCCGGCGGGCTCGTCGTCACGGCCGACGGCGGTCATGCGCGGCGGGTGGCGGCCCTCTTGAAGGAGATCACCGGCCGCTCGCCGGTCGTCGTCGTCCACACCGACGCCCGTGCGGCGGGCAAGCTGCGCGCGTTCGGCGAGGGGAGCGAGCGCTGGATCGTCGCGGTGAACATGGTCTCCGAGGGCGTCGACATCCCGCGCCTGCGTGTCGGCGTGTACGCGACGGCGGCCAAGACACCGCTCATGTTCCGCCAGATCGTCGGGCGCTTCGTGCGGACATTGGCCGGACGGCCGGCCGAGCACTCCTACCTGTTCCTGCCCGCCGACCGGCTGCTGCGCGAGCACGCGGCGGAGGTCGAGACCGAGCTGCGCCATGTGCTGCGCGCGCCCGCCGAGGAGGAGGACGGGCTCGGGCTGCTCGACGAGCCGCCGGCGCGCCGTCAGAGCGAGGCCACCGAGCCCGAGCCGTTCGTGCCGCTGGCCGCCGACGTCGCGCCGCAGCTGGCCCTGTTCAGCGGTGGTCCTCCCCCGCCGGCACCGCCGCCGGCGCGGGTGGCGATGCCGAGCGCGGTCGGCGACGGCCCGGCGGCCGGCGCCGTCACCGAGGAGCCGGTGTTCCAGCGCCGCCGGCGCCTGCGCGACAAGCGCACCGGGCTCGTGCGCGCGCTGGCCGGCATGGAGGGCCGCTCGCCGCGCGAGATCAACACGTGGTGCAACCGCAAGGCGCGGATCGACAGCGTCGAGGGCGCGACGGTCGGCGAGCTCGAGCGCTCGATCGAGCTGCTGCAGGCCGAGCTCGATCGCATCGGCCGCCGCCGCGCGCGACGCGCCTCCTAGACTCCCTCCGCAGGACCGCCCGCCCCCATGGTGTAGCGGTTAGCACGCCAGCCTTTCACGCTGGTAGCGGGGGTTCGATTCCCCCTGGGGGTACTTTGCTCAGCGTTCGAGCGCGCGCTTCTTGAGCCGGCCGCGCCAGCCCGGCTTGCGGCCACGGCGCACCTCGCCGCCACCCATCACCGAGACCAGGCGGATGCGCACGACCGGGCTGCCGGGCGGCGGGACATGATCGCCAAGCGCGACCTCGTGGTCACCCATGAAGGCGAACTTCGAAACCTGCACGTCGACACCGTCGGGCACGCGGATCTCGGTGCCGCCCATGAACGAGTAGACGCGCAGCTCTGTGACGCGGTCGGTCAGCTCGGCGTCGCAGAGATCGAGCTCGCTGCCGCCCATGACGTTGACGACCGTGAGGCGCTTGGCCAGTCGCCAGCGGCCGGTGCGCTCGCTGCCGCCCATGATCGAGACGACCCAGGACGTGCTCCCTGCCACGCCGCGCACGACGCGCGGGCTCGCAGTGGCGCCGGCGACGGCCTCGCGGTCGGCGGCGACGGCGACATCGGCGAGCAGGGGCTCGAGCTCGCCGTGCGTGCGTGCGGCGTAGGCCAGCTGCAGGCGCTCCTCGAGCTCGTCGAGGTCCAGACGCCCGTCTCCGGCGGCGCGCCCGAGGATCGCGACCGCGCGCTCGCGATCGGCGTCGGATGCGCGCAGCTCGGGCAACGGACGCGGCGGCGGGTCGTCCACGGGCATGAAGTCAAGCAGCCGGCAGGGATCATGTCGCCGTCCGTCGCCGTCCGTGCTGGGACGACGAACTAAGCTTGCCCGGTGAGGGCCGTTAGCTCAATCGGTAGAGCAAGGGACTTCGGTACGGAGCGCCAGTCGGGAGACCGCTGGTTTGTCGGCAGCTGTTTGCTGGGACCCCCTGAGAGCCTGAGGTACCCATCGCGGTGACAATCCTCAGGATTGGGCAATCAGCAGGCAACCCCGCGAGGGAGAGCCCTCAGAGGCCATACGCTGCCCACCCTAACGCGGACAGGCGAGGGTGAAGAGATGGTCCAGACCGCAACGCCCGCGGGCGGCCGGTGAGAGCCGGTGCGGCAGGTTAATCCCTAGGTTCTGGGTTCGAGCCCCAGGCGGCCCATCGGGCGGTTAGCTCAGCTGGTCAGAGCGCCTGCCTTACAAGCAGGAGGTCCGCGGTTCGAGCCCGCGACCGCCCATACCGCCCAAGCAGCGGGGCCATGCGCGAGAATGCGCCATCGACCAAGAAGCAGTCCGACTCAGGAGGTCCTGTCGATGTCGATCAGAAGGCTGAGGGGTGTCGCCTGGCCCGCCGTGCTGTGCGCCACCGTGCTGGGCCTCGCCGCATGCGGCGACAGCGATGACTCGAGTGGCAGCACAAGCGGCGGCGCTTCGTCGGCCACGAAGACCACCGCCACCGCCGATCCCGGCGTCGCCGCCCTCGTGCCGGCGAAGATCGCGTCGAAGGGCACGCTGACCGTCGCCGCCGACGCGACGTACGCGCCGAACGAGTTCATCGCCCCCGACGGCAAGACCGTGCAGGGCATGGATGCCGACCTCGCCGCGGCGCTGGCCGCCGTCATGGGCATGAAGGCGAAGGTCGTCAACGCCTCCTTTGACAGCATCATCCCGGCGCTGGAGGGCCACAAGTACGACCTCGGCATGTCCTCGTTCACCGACACGAAGGAGCGCGAGGAGGTCGTCGACTTCGTGACGTACTTCTCCGCCGGCACCTCGTTCTTCACCAAGGCCGAGGGTGGCCCGGACGTGAAGACGATCGAGGACATCTGCGGCACGAAGGTCGCCGTCGAGAAGGGCACGACGCAGGCCGACGATGCCACCGCCCAGGCGAAGAAGTGCGGCGCCGGCAAGAAGGCCAGCGTGCTCGTCTTCCCCGACCAGAACGCCGCGAACCTCGCGCTCTCCAGCGGCCGCGCCACCGTCGGCATGGCCGACACGCCGGTCGCCGCCTACCAGGTCAAGCAGTCCGAGGGCCAGTTCAAGCTCTCCGGCGAGAGCTACGGCACCGCGCCCTACGGGATCGCGATCCCGAAGGACACCGACCTGGAGCAGGCCGTCCTGGCGGGCGTGAAGAAGCTCATGGAGGACGGCACGTACATCACGATCCTCACGAAGTGGGGCGTCGAGACGGGGGCGATCGACGACCCCGAGATCAACGGGGCGACGAGCTAACCCCACGTCGCCCGTGGGCGCCGGAGAGACAGACGAGGCTCCGGCGCCGCCGGCGCGGCCACCCGAGGACATCAGGGCCGTTGCGCTGCGGCGGCCGGGGCGCTGGGTGGCCGGCGCGCTCGTCGTGCTGCTCGCGGCCGTGCTGATCGAGTCGGTCGTCACCAACCCGCGCTTTCACTGGCCGATCGTCGGCGAGTTCCTCTTCTCTGACCGGATCCTCCGCGGCCTGCTGCTGACGCTCGTGCTGACCGCGATCGCGATGGTCGTGGGCATCGTGCTCGGCGTGCTGCTGGCGGTCATGCGGCTGTCGTCCAACCCGCTCGTCGCGGGCGGAAGCTGGCTCTACATCTGGTTCTTCCGCGGCACGCCGGTGCTCGTCCAGCTGCTGTTCTGGAGTTACATCGGCACGCTCTACCCGGAGGTCAGCCTCGGGATCCCGTTCGGCGGGCCGGACCTCTTCAGCGCCGACGGCAACGCGCTGATCACGCCGTTCGCCGCGGCGATTCTCGGGCTCGGCCTCAACGAGGGCGCCTACATGGCCGAGATCGTGCGGGCCGGGCTGCTGTCGGTCGACGAGGGCCAGACCGAGGCCTCCCACGCGCTCGGCATGACGCGGCTGCAGTCCCTGCGCCGCATCGTCCTGCCGCAGGCCATGCGCGTGATCATCCCGCCGACCGGCAACGAGACGATCTCGATGCTGAAGACCTCCTCGCTGGTGAGCGTCATCGCGGTCACCGAGCTGCTGTATGCCGCCCAGCTCATCTACGCGGTGAACTACCGCGTCATCCCGCTGCTCATCGTGGCGAGCATCTGGTACCTCCTCGTGACGTCGATCCTCTCGATCGGCCAGTACTACGTCGAGCGCCACTTCGGCCGCGGTTCGTCACGCGGGCTGCCACCGACGCCGTGGCAGCGCCTGCGCCGCAACCTGCCGATCCGGCACGCCAGGGTGCCGATGCCAGGCGGATCGGGGCTGGGCCGGTGAGCGCGCCGCAGCCGATGGTCCGCACGGAGGCCGTCCACAAGCGCTTCGGCCGCCTCGAGGTGCTCAAGGGTGTGACGCTCGACGTGCCCCGTGGCGACGTGCTCTGCGTGCTCGGGCCGTCGGGCTCGGGCAAGACGACGCTGCTGCGCTGCATCAACCATCTCGAGAAGATCGACGCCGGCCGGATCTGGGTCGACGGCGAGCTCGTCGGCTACCGCCAGGTCGGCGACCGGCTGCACGAGCTGCGCGAGGCCGACGTCGCCCGCACGCGCGCGGAGATCGGCATGGTCTTCCAGCGCTTCAACCTGTTCGCCCACATGACCGCGCTGGAGAACGTCATCGAGGCGCCGATCCGGGTCAAGCGGCAGACGCGTGCGGAGGCCGTCGCGCGCGCGACGGCGGTGCTGGAGCGCGTCGGCCTCGCCGACAAGCTGCACGCCAACCCGGCACAGCTGTCCGGCGGCCAGCAGCAGCGAGTGGCGATCGCCCGCGCGCTGGCGATGGAGCCCAAGCTCATGCTCTTCGACGAGCCGACCTCGGCGCTTGATCCCGAGCTCGTCGGCGAGGTGCTCGAGGTCATGCGCTCGCTCGTCGCCGACGGCATGACGATGATCGTCGTCACCCACGAGATCGGCTTCGCGCGCGAAGCGGCCGACAGCGTCGCGTTCGTGGACGCCGGCGTGGTGGTGGAGACCGGCGCGCCGGGCGTGGTGTTGAGCAACCCGCGCCACGAGCGCACGCGGGCGTGTCTCTCCAAGGTGCTCTGAGTGGCGGCGCCTACGGCGCGCGCTCCTCGAACGCCTCGCTCATCCCCTCCGCCAGCGAGCCGAGCTCGTCGCGCAGCGCGCGCACGTCGCCGGCCAGGCGCTGCTGGTTGCCGACGTCCGTCGACGCGGACACGCTCAGCAGCGAGCCGCGGATCGAGTCCAGCTCGACGGCGACGCGCTCCATCCGATCAAAGAAGGACTCCAGCTGGGCCTGCATCCTGCGCTGGACGGTGAGCTGGTGCTCGAGCGCCTCGATCAGCTCGGTCTTGCCCGAGCCCTCGAGCTCTCCCAGCCGCGCGGCCACGCGCGACGGCGGCGAGTCCTCCAGGGCCTCGTAGAGCAGCTGCGCGCGCGAGGCCGACAGCTCCATCAGGCTGACGAGCGCGTCGACCTCGGTCGAGACCTCCTCGTAGGGCAGCTCGGCGCGCTCGATCGCCTCGCGGATGCGCGCCTCGATCGCGCGCGCGGCGAGCAGGTGGCGGCGCACCTCGGGCGCGAGCGTGCGCGGGTCGAGCCGCTGCGCGCCCGACTCGATCGCCGCCCGCCGCTCGCCTCGAACGCGGGTCAGGACGGCGTCGGCCTCGTCGCTGTCGAGGAACGTCCGCGCGACCGCGATCGCATAGACGACCAGCGCGGCGAGCAGCGCGACCGCAACCGTCCCGCCGACGAGCACGCCCGCCCCCATCGTGCCGACGAGCAGCGCGATGTTGAACGGTTTCGCCGTCGCATTGGCGAGGAGCGCGCCGGCGAACTCGCCGCGGCTGTAGGGCTGTTTGGCCGGCGGCGCCACCCGTCTAGAAGAACGAGCTGATGCTGCGGTAGACCGATTCGATGTCGTCCGTGTTGCCGGTGTACGCCTTGCCGCCGGACGCCGCGGCGATCTGCTCGAGCTTCTGGGCAGCGCCCGCCGCGCCCGCCGAGTAGGCGATCGTGAACACGCGGATGCGGCGCTCGGAGTCGCCCTGGGCGTCGAGCTCGCGGATGAGCGCCTCGGGCGACTTGGAGGAGTCGGTGTCCTCTCCGTCGGTGAGCAGCACGACGGCGTTGATGCGGCTCGTGTCGGCGAGCTTCTTGACCGTCGCGACGGCCGCCGCCGTGGCGTCGTAGATCGCCGTCCCGCCGTCGGCGATCAGCCGCGAGACGAGATTGCGCATTGGTCCGCGCACGGCCGGGATCGCCGTGATCGGGGCCACCGGCGTGACGCGGTCGTTGAAGATCGTCAGCCCGACGCGGTCCTGCGGCGCGACCTCCTTGAGGAACGTCTGCAGGCCGTCCTTGGCGCTGGCCAGCCGGCCCTCGTCGTTCATCGAGCCCGACGTGTCGAGCACGAGCAGCACGTTGGCGGGCTTGCGGTCCTCGCGCCAGGCCTTCTTCGCCGCGGAGAGCACGCGCGGGCTGGGCACGCCGAGCACGCGCGTGGGCTGCTTGGGATCGACCCCGTTGGCGGCGTTCAGCGGATCGGCCGGCTTGGCGTTCAGGTCGGCCGGACGGAAGCCGTAGCGCGCCGCCATGCCGGCGTCGATCTGCTTGGCGAGGAACTCCTGGAAGCTCTTCGCACCGGCCTTCTGCGCGGGCGTGACCCACGGCGCGTCGAGCGTGATGAACGGGTTGTCGGAGTAGAACGTGCCCTCCGACGGATAGATCGCGACGAGCTTGTCGCGGCTGCCGCGGCGCAGGTTGAAGTCGACGAGCGTCGCCTCCTCCATCGCGACCGCCGACGCGTAGCCGGGGCCGCGCTTGCGCAGCTCGTCGGAGATGAACAGCGTCGTGTCGCCGTAGTGCACGATCGAGCGCTCGATGTCCTTGACCTTGCCGCGCGCCGCCTTCAGGTCGGCGGTGGTCAGGCCCTCCTTCTTGGCGGTCGTCGAGTAGTACTCGGCGACGACGGCCGAGAGGCCAGAGGTGGAGAAGTCAGGGTTGGTGTGGACCAGCTTGAACTGGCCGAACTCGGGGTGGCCGAACGCGGCCCAGCCCTGCTTGGAGCGGGCGAGCTTGAGGATGTCGGCGAAACCGACCTTGCGCTTGGGATAGCCGAGCGCCTTGGCCATCGGCTCCCACATCGCGATGACGAGCGGCGTGCGGACGATCGACGGGCTCGTGTCGGGCGCGTAGGGCTGGTCGGCTTCGAAGTTCAGCAGGCCGCCCCACATGCTCGACGACGGCGTCCAGGCGGTGACCTTCAGGCGGCCGGCGGCGATCTTCGTCTGCGCGTCGCCGGAGGAGACGTTCTGGGCCTTGACGAAGACCGGCTTGCCATCGACCTGGTTGGCGGCGGCGTTGAACTCCTTCACGAGCGGGAGAGCAGCCGGCGACGGCGACCGCGAGCAGCACGAGCTGGCTCTTCTTCATGGCCTCACGATAAAGCCATCCGTGCGCGTTGCCTGCGTGGGCGCGGGCGCAGATCCTGCGTGGCCATGGTTGCCGGGCCAGGTCCTGGCGCTATCCGCGCGGCGCGGAGCCGGCCCCGGCGCTGGCCGGGG
>JBBSQG010000078.1:0-10139 GCA_038258125.1 Solirubrobacterales bacterium | reverse complement strand
TCGACGGCGACGCCCGCGGCGGCGCCGCGCTGTCGGTCAAGGCGGTGACCGGCAAGCCGATCCTGTTCGCCTCCACCGGCGAGAAGCTCGACCAGTTCGAGCGCTTTCACCCCGACCGCATGGCGCAGCGGATCCTCGGCATGGGCGACGTGCTGTCGTTCATCGAGAAGGCCGAGGCGCAGATCGGTGAGGATGAGGCCAAGGAGCTCGAGCGCAAGCTGCGCCGCAACGAGTTCACGTTCGAGGACTTCCTCTCGCAGCTGAAGATGATGCGCAAGATGGGCCCGCTGCAGTCGCTGCTGGGGATGATCCCCGGCTTCCAGGGTGCCGCCCTGAAGAACGTCAAGGTCGACGAGCGCGAGCTCGACCGGATCGAGGCGATCATCCTCTCGATGACGCCGTTGGAGCGCCGACGGCCCGATCTCATCAAGGGCTCGCGGCGGCTGCGGATCGCGCGCGGGTCGGGCACCACGGTCCAGCACGTCAACCAGCTCGTCAAGCAGTTCGGCCAGATGCAGAAGCTCATGAAGCAGCTTGGCAAGGGCAAGATGCCCGACCTTCAGGCCATGATGCGCCAGGGTCGCTAGCCTGTCTGCGAAATGGCTGTCCGAATGAGACTCACACGCGTCGGTGGACGCAAGGACCCGATCTGGCGCATCGTCGTCGCAGATTCGCGCTCTCCGCGCGACGGCCGCGTCATCGAGACGATCGGCCATTACAACGCGCAGACCGACCCGTCGACGATTCGCGTCGACGAAGATCGCGCGCGGCACTGGATCGAGCGCGGCGCACAGCCGTCCGATCAGGTGCGCAAGCTGCTGCGCATCCAGGGCATCTCCTAGCTCACGACTCGGCGCCCGCCCGCCCGGTCGTCCAATGCAAGAGCTTCTCGAATACCTCGCCAAGGCGCTCGTCGACGATCCCGAGGCGGTACGCGTCGAGTCCTTTGACGAGGACGACGGCAGCGTCGTGCTCGAGTTGTCGGTCGGCGAGGCGGACTATGGACAGGTCATCGGCCGCGGCGGCCGGACCGCCAACGCGCTGCGCACCGTCCTGAAGGCGGCCGCCGTGAAGCAGGAACGCCGCGTCTTCGTCGACATCGTCGACTAGAGCGCGCGCCCGTGGACAGTTCGCAGCTGCACGCGGGACGGGTCGGTCGGCCGCATGGGCTCGACGGCTCGTTTCACGTGACGCGGCCCCGCGGCGTGCTGCTGGCACTCGGCGGCAGGGTGCAGATCGGCGACCACAGCTTCGAGATCGTTCGCCGGGAGGGTACCGAGGAACGGCCGATCTTGCGCTTGGGCGCAGTCGACGACCGCGCGGGCGTGGACGCGCTGCGCGGACAGGCGCTGCTCGTCGAGCGCGCGGTGGTACCGCCCCTGCCGGAGGGCGAGTACTGGTCGGAGGATCTCGAGGGGTGCGCGGTCGTGACGCCCCGCGGGCGCGAGCTGGGAGTCGTGGCGAGGATGCGCGCGCTGCCCTCCTGCGAGGTGCTCGAGGTCGGCGACGTGCTCGTCCCGATGGTCGGCGACGCTGTCCTCAGCATCGACCTCGAGGGGCGGCGGATCGTGATCGACCCGGAGTTCCTCGGCCTCGAGAGCGATCCGGCGTAGGACTGACCGCGTGCGCCTGGATGTCGTCACGCTGTTTCCGGGCTGGTTTGACTGGTTCGTCACCCAGCGCCACGTGGCAAACGCGCTCGCGGCCGGGCACGAGCTGCGCACGCTGGACCTGCGTGAGCACACGCCGCTGAGCGGTGGTCAGGTCGACGACACGCCATTCGGCGGCGGTGCCGGGATGATCCTGCGCGTCGACGTCATGGACGCCGCGCTGCGCGCCCACTACGGCGTCGACCCGGTCGACCTGCGCACGCAACGCCGCGTCGTCGCGTTGACGCCCGGCGGCCGGCGCCTGGACGACCGGCTCGTCGACGAGCTCGCCGGCGAGCCGGACATCACGCTGTTGTGCGGGCGCTACGAGGGGTTTGACGAGCGCATCGTCGAGCGCTTCGCCAGCGACGCGATCTCGATCGGCGAGTACGTGCTCAGCGGCGGCGAGCTGGCGGCGATGGTCGTCTGCGACACGATCCTGCGCAAGCTGCCCGGGGCGCTCGGTCACGGCGACTCGGCGCTGGAGGAGTCCTTTTCGGTGGCGCTGGAGGGTCGGCCGGAGTACCCCCACTACACGCGCCCGGCCGAGTACCGCGGCTGGCGCGTGCCCGACGTGCTGCTGTCCGGACACCACGAGCAGATCCGCCTGTGGCGGATGCAGCGTTCGCGTGAGCGGGGTGCGTTGGGGGAGGAGTGAGCCTGGCGCGGCCGGTGACGCCGACGCGTCGCTATCATGCTGCCCTCGGCGCGGCCAACCCTTCGTCCGCCGCCCATTCTTCGCCTTCTTCGTCGCACGTTCTTCGCTATGTCCACAGTCATCGAACGCCTTGAGCGCGCCCAGCTGCGCCGCGTGCCCAGCTTCCAGGCGGGGGACCGCCTGCGCGTCCACTTCCAGGTCATCGAGGGCACGCGCAAGCGGACCCAGGTCTTCGAGGGCGTGGTCATCAAGCGCCAGGGCCACGGTGCGCGCGAGACCTTCACGGTCCGCAAGCAGTCCTTCGGCGTCGGCGTGGAGCGCACGTTCCCCGTCCACTCTCCGAAGATCGAGCGCATCGAGGTCGCCGCCCGCGGTGACGTACGCCGGGCAAAGCTCTACTACCTGCGTGATCGCGTCGGCAAGCGCGCCCGGGTTCGCGAGCGTCGCTACACCGGTCCGGAGGAGCGCGTCGAGGCCGGTCTGCTGCACGACCCTGCCGCAGAGCTCGAAGCTGCCGCGGCAGCCGAGCCGGAGGCGGTCGACGCCGAGGGCGTCGTCGCCGACGACGCCGTGGCCGAGGCGGTCGCCGCCGAGGCGGGTCCCGTCGACGACGCTGCGACGGACGGGACCGCTGCCGCGAGTGAGGCCGAATCGGCCCCCTCCGGCAAGAAGACGTGAAGCAGGAGGAATCGTCCCGCGGGCGGGGGAACTCGTTCGTCGAGACCATTCTGATCGTCGCCGTGGCGCTGGGTCTCGCGCTCGGGATCCAAGCCTTCCTCGTCAAGCCCTACCGCATTCCGTCGGAATCGATGGTGCCGACGCTGACGATCGGCCAGCGCGTGCTCGTCAACCGGATCGGCAACAGGTTCGGCGATCCGGCGATCGGCGACGTCACCGTCTTCCACCCGCCCGCGGGTGCGGAGAATGGCAAGCAATGCGGCGCCACGCCTCAGCCCGAGCAGCCGTGCCCGCGACCGACGCCCGAGAAGGCGGACGTGAACTTCATCAAGCGGATCGTCGCCGGTCCCGGAGACAAGATCACGATCGAGGACGGCCATGTCGTCCGCAACGGCAAGCGCCAAGCCGAGCCGTTCATCCGGCCGTGCGGCGGCGGAGACGGCTGTGATCTCTCGACGCCGATCACGATTCCCAAGGGCTACTACTTCATGATGGGCGACAACCGCGGAGCGTCGGACGACAGCCGCTTCTGGGGCCCGGTCCCGCGCGACTGGATCATCGGCAACGCGTTCGCGACGTACTGGCCGCCGAAGCGGATCGGCCTCCTGTAGGGGAAGCGCCGTCCTGTTGGCGGTCTCACTCCCGCAGGGCCTCTCCCTCCCGTGGGGCTCCGTCCTGCAGCCGCCCGCGGGGCGCGCCCGCCAGCCCGCCACGGCGATTCCGCCCGACGACTGGTGCATGATGCGACGAACGTGGAGCCATTGACGACAGCCGCCTCCCAGGATCCGGCTCCGGCGCGTGATCGCGCGGCGGCCGCCACCGCGCCGCCCGGCGGTCCAGCCAGCCCATCGTCGAGCGCGGCGACGCGAGCGCGGCGCAGGCGGGCTGCCCGCAAGCGCTCGAGCGGACGGCGCCTGTTCGCGTTTGATCGTCGCCTGGGCTACCGCTGGGTGGCGGGCGCCGACGAGGCCGGGCGCGGCTGCCTCGCAGGGCCGCTCGTCGCCGCCGGCGTGCTCTTGGACATCGAGTCGCTGACGACCCGCGAGCTGCGCGCGTTGAGTCGCCTCAACGACTCCAAGCAGCACACGCACGAGGTGCGCGAGGAGCTGTTTCCAATCGTGATGCGCACCGCCGTCAAGGTCTGCGTCGTCTCGCGCTGCGCGCGCACGATCGACGCGCGCGGGCTGCACAAGACGAACCTCGCCGCGCTGCGCGACGCGCTCATCGGGGTCGCTCGCCCGGGCTGCATCTGCCTGTCGGACGGATTCGCAGTCGGCGAGTTGCCTCACGATCAGCGCGCGATCATCGAAGGCGACGCGACCTCGGCCGCGATCGCGGCGGCCTCGATCGTGGCCAAGGTCACCCGCGATCGCTACATGCGCCGGGCCGACGCGCTGCACCCGGGCTGGGAGTTCGCCGCCCACGTCGGCTACTCGACGCCGGAGCACCGCGAGGCGATCCGGCGCCTCGGCGTCTCGCCGCTGCACCGACTGAGCTTTCAGTCGACCGCGTATCAGCAGCTCGCGCTGTAACACGCGCGGTACGCGCATCAGAACGCCGCCTCGAGGTGGTCGAGCGTGACGAGCCGGCCGTCCCGATCGACCGTGATGGCGACGACGTCGAAGCGCAGCTCGCGAGAGCGCGGCCGGTCGGCCACCTCGACGAGCCAGGCGGCCGCCATCGCGCGCACGCGGCGCTGCTTGCTCGACGTGACCGCCTGCACAGCTGACTCCATCGCGCCGACGCGTCGCGTCTTGACCTCGACGAAGACGAGCCACGCCTCGTCGCAGACGATGAGGTCGAGCTCCCCGAAGCGCGTGCGGTAGTTGGTGGCGATGACGCGGTAGCCGAGCCGCTGGAGATGTTCATGGGCGAGGCGTTCGCCGACGCGACCCAGGTGGTGGCGCAGATCGATGGCCATGGGTTGGCACGCTAAGCGCCGCCGTGTGCCGTGTCAGCACGTCTCTGCAACAAGTTCGTGCAGACATCGTCACGTCTTTGCGCGGCAACAAATCTGTTGCATTTGCTGCACAAAATCGTTGCGAAGCGGTGCTGCGGCGTGACACGACCCGGCGTACGGTCTGGTCGATGCTTGCTCATGTCACCACGTTTGCGATCGACGGCCTGTCCTCCCGCCGGATCACGGTCGAGGTCGACCTGCGCCGAGGGCTGCCGGCATTCACGATCGTCGGGCGCGGCGACACCGCCGTGCGCGAGTCGCGCGAGCGCGTCCAGAGCGCGCTCGTCAACGCCGGCTTCGAGTTTCCCCAGCGGCGCATCACCGTCAACCTCGCGCCCGCGCACCTGCGCAAGGTGGGGCCCGGATTCGATCTCGCCACCGCCTGCGGCGTGCTCGCGGCCTCGGAGCAGCTACCGGGCGCGCAACTCGACCGCTGGGCCGTGTTCGGCGAGCTAGCGCTCGGCGGCGAGCTGCGTCACTGCCGCGGGGTCCTGAGCGTCGCCGAGGGCGTACGCGGTGCCGGGATCGCCGGCCTGATCGTCCCGCGGGAGTGCGCACGCGAGGCGGCGCTCGTCGATGGGCTGAACGTCGCCGGCGTGGCACGCCTCGGCGAAGCCGCCGCGATCCTGCGGGGCGACCCGCCGCCCGAGCTGCCGCCGGCGAGCGTCCGCCCGCCACGCGTCGAACGGGCGCCGGACCTCGCCGAGATCCGCGGCCATCACCAGGCGATCGACGCGCTCACGATCGCGGCGGCCGGAGGGCACAACCTGCTGCTGTCCGGGCCGCCGGGGACCGGCAAG
Source organism: Solirubrobacterales bacterium (assembly GCA_038258125.1). Classification (GTDB taxonomy): domain Bacteria; phylum Actinomycetota; class Thermoleophilia; order Solirubrobacterales; family Solirubrobacteraceae; genus CADCVQ01. The sequence continues at coordinate 4,394 of JBBSQG010000078.1, read as the reverse complement.
ACGATGCTGGCCCGCCGCGCGATCTCGATCCTGCCGCCGCTGAGTCGCCAGGAGGCGATTGCGGTCACCCGGATCCACAGCATCGCCGGCCAGCAAGTCGGCGACGAGCTCGTGCGCGAGCGTCCGTTTCGCGCCCCGCACCACACGATCTCGCCAGCCGGCCTCGTCGGCGGCGGCGCCGTGCCGCAGCCGGGCGAGGCGACGCTCGCCCACCACGGGATCCTCTTTCTCGACGAGCTCTCGGAGTTCAGCCGGTCCGCCCTGGAGTCGCTGCGCCAACCGCTCGAGGACGGCACCGTGGTGATCGTGCGCGGTCAGCGCACGGTGACCTTCCCTACGCGCTTTCAGCTCATCGCCTCGACGAATCCCTGTCCGTGTGGCTTTGCGGGCACCGAGCGCTGCCACTGCACAGGGGCAGACCTTGCCCGCCACCGGCGCAAGCTCAGCGGGCCGCTGCTGGATCGCATGGATCTGCTCATGCACATGCCCCGTCCATCGGCGGAGGAGCTCGAGTGCGGCCGCGGCACGAGCTCAAGCGATGTCCGCGCAGCGGTGCTCGATGCCCGCGAGCGCCAGGCGCGCCGGCTTGCCGGCACCGGCCTGTCGACAAATGCCGAGCTCACTCCGCGTCTCATGCGCCTGCTCGTGCGGCCCGACGCTGGCGCGGACGGCGTGCTGCGTCGGCACTACGCGCGCGGCACGATGAGCGCGCGCGGGCATGCGCGGGTCCTGCGCGTCGCGCGGACATTGGCGGATCTCGACGGCAGCGAGCTGGTGCGGGCGACGCACGTCGGCGCGGCGATCACGCTGCGCCAGGAGGACGTGCTCGACGGGGCGGCGGCGGCATGACGGCGTGCGATGACTGCTTGCGACGGGCGGCGCTGGTCGCGCGGCTGGCACCGCACATCGAGCGCGCGCGGCACGAGCGGCGCAGGCTCGGCGAGCTGCTGGCGCTGCCCGACGAGCAGCTGATCGCCGCGCTGGCGGGACAGCGCCGTGCCGAGGTCGACCAGGCTCGCGCGAGCTTCGACGCCGAACGTACGCGTGAGCGCCTCGCGGCAGTAGCGATGGGAGCAGTCTGCCGCCACGACAAGGGCTATCCGCCGCGGTTGCGCGAGGCCGACGACGCCCCTGCGGTCTTGCATGTGGCCGGCGACATGGGGCGGCTCGCCACGCTCGTGACGAGCGATGCGCCGGCGGTCGCGATCGTCGGCGCGCGACGAGCGGGGAGCGACGGACTGCAAGTGGCGCGCGCGCTCGGCCGTGGCCTTGCTGCCGCCGGCGTCACCGTGGTCAGCGGGATGGCCCTGGGCATCGACTCGGCCGCGCACGCCGGCGCGCTTGAGGTCGGTGGCCCGACGATCGCCGTCCTCGCCGGCGGCGCCGACATCGCCTATCCGGCCAGCAAGTGCGCGCTGTACCGCGAGCTCGTCCGCAGCCAGGCGGTGATCTCAGAGATGCCGCCCGGGTTCAAGCCGTTTCGCTGGGGCTTTCCGGCCCGCAATCGCACGATCGCCGGCTTGGCCTCGCTGACGATCGTCGTCGAGGCGGCGCAGCGGTCGGGCTCGCTCATCACGGCGGACCTCGCCCAGCAGCTCGGTCGTGCGGTCGGAGCCGTACCCGGCCCGGTGACCGCCCCGCGCTGCTCCGGCTCCAACGCGCTGCTGCGCGACGGCGGGGTCGTGATCCGCGGTGCTCAGGACGCGCTCGACGAGGTGCTCGGCATCGGGGTCGCGACGGCGCTGATCGGTCAGCGGCCCGAGGACCTCGCGCCGCCGTTGGGGCGACTGTTGCGTCGCGTGGAGGAGGGCCGTGACACGGTGGCCGCGCTCGCCGCGTCGCCCGCGGAGGCACGCGATGCGCTCGCGGGCCTGGCCGAGCTCGAGGTCCTCGGCTTTCTGCGCCGCGGACCAGGAGGGCGCTATGCCCGGCTGCTGTGAGCCCGCCGGCGGGCGATCCATATCCTCGCTGGCGTGTCCGCCGCCCGCCGCGTCCCCGTCGCGCTCTCGATCGCCGGTTCGGACTCCGGCGGCGGCGCCGGGATCCAGGCCGACCTCAAGGCGTTCGCCCGCGCGGGTGTGCACGGGACGACCGCGATCACGGCGATCACCGTGCAGAACACGGTCGCGGTGTTCGCCGTCCAGCCGATCGCCCCGCAGATCATCGCCGGCCAGATCCACGCGGTTGCCGAGGACCTCGGGATCGCCGCGATCAAGATCGGCATGCTCGGTGACCTCACGACGATCGAGACGGTGGCGGCGGCGCTCGAGGAGCTTCCCGCCGAGACACCGATCGTTCACGATCCGGTCATGGTGGCGGAGTCCGGCGCCCGCCTGCTGGCGCTCGACGCGGTTGCTGCGCTTCGGCGACTCATCGTCGCGCAGGCGACCGTCATCACTCCAAATCTCGCCGAGGCCCGGGTGCTGGCCGGCGACGAGGCGCTTGACGGGATCGAGCTCGTCCGCGCGTTGCACGCGCTCGGTCCGCGCAACGTCGTCGTCACCGGCGGTCATCGCGAAGCGGGGACCGACCTCTTCTTCGACGGGACGACGCTCACCGAGCTGGCCGGCGAGCGCTACCCCGACGGTGCCGCCCACGGCTCGGGCTGCACCCACTCGGCGACGCTCGCCGCTCGCCTCGCGCTCGGCGACACGCCGCTACAGGCAGCCCGTCGCGCGCGCACCGTGGCGGCCGGCGCCGTGCGCGACGGGCTGCGCCAGCTGGGGGAGGGCGCCGGACCGGTCGATGTCTTCGGGCTTGCGTGCCAGGACTGAACGTTCGCGTACGAGTGGTCGCAAGCGAACTCTCCGCTTTGCCATAATCGCCCGCGTGCGGTTCCTTCGGATGAAGCCAGGCCACGGCGAGGTCCTCATCGCGGAGGGGGACGTCGAGGTGCCCGAGGAGCACGACGAGCTCGTCGAGGCGTTCCGCGCCCAGCTCGATGCCGGGATGTGGGCCGCCGTCCCGATGGCCGGCGAAGGGGGGCGCCGGCAGGCGCAGATGGTGTCGAGCTTCGACGAGGTCCCGCAGGACGCCGATCGCGTGATCTTCTTTCCGCGCGCGGCCGGTGGCAGATAGCCGACCATGCTGCTCGCGATCAGCGCCAGCCTCATCGTCGTTCTCGTGCTGCTGTGGGAGGTCGGCTGGCCCGTCGCGGCCGAGAAGCTCTCGCGCTGGCGTGCGCGCCGCGCGCTCGTCGAGGTCGAGGGCTATGACCCCGGTCGCGAGCGCCGCGCAGAGCAGCGCGCTCGCACGCTGCTGCGCTCGTGCGTCAACGAGGAGGAGTGGGCGATGTACCGCGACCTGGGCTTCATCCGGGTCTGGGGCGGCCTGTCGGAGGGACCGCCGGACGACCGCGACTCGCGCGGCACGACGTACGCCTACCTCATCTACCCGCACAAGCCGATCGTCGCCTACATGCCCCAGACGCGCCGGCTGCTGAGCGAGTACTGCGTCACGTTCCCCGACGACACGCGGCCCTACGGCTCGGCGCGGCTGCCCGACTCCGACGACGTGCTCGCCAAATGGATGGCGCTGACCGGCGACGAGCGGCGCATCATCGCCAGCGCGAACATGCACTTGCCCGGCCGCCAGGTCGACCCCAAGCAGATCAAGCGCGACCTCTGGCGTCTGGGCCAGTGGGAGCAGTCGCGGCTTCGCGACCAGCGGCGCGGCGCGGGTAGTGTTCCCGCCCCGTGAGCACGACCCCCAAGCTCGATCCCAAGCACAACTCCCGCGCGCTCACCGAGGGCGCGGCCCGCGCCCCCGCCCGCGCCTACCTCAACGGCATCGGGTTCGACAAGGAGGCGATGGACCGGCCGATCATCGGCGTCGCCTCGACCTGGATCGAGACGATGCCGTGCAACTTCCACCTGCGCGCGCTCGCCGCCAAGGTCAAGGAGGGCGTTCGCCTCGCTGGCGGCACGCCGATGGAGCTCAACACGATCGCGATCTCCGACGGCATCACGATGGGGACGAGCGGCATGAAGACGCGCCTCGTCTCGCGCGAGGTCATCGCCGACTCGATTGAGCTCGTCGCCCGCGGCCATCTCTTCGATGGGGTGATCGCGCTCAGCGCCTGCGACAAGACGATCCCGGGCACGGTCATGGCGCTCGCGCGCCTGAACCTGCCCGGCGTCATGCTCTACGGCGGCTCGATCGCCCCCGGCCGCTTCCGCGGCAACGACGTCACGATCCAGGACGTCTTCGAGGCGGTCGGCAAGCACGCGGCGGGCACGATGAGCGACGAGGATCTCGCCGAGCTCGAGCTCGTCGCCAGCCCAGGGGCCGGCGCCGGCGGCGGGCCGGTCACCGCCCACCCGATGGGGGTGGGGGGGGAGATCCGCGGCCTCCGCCCGCGGGGCTCGGCGCTGGGGCCCGCCGCGCCCGCCCGC
>JBBSQG010000077.1:0-10200 GCA_038258125.1 Solirubrobacterales bacterium | reverse complement strand
CTGGAGTTCCGCGGCCACGCGGTGACCCGCGAGTACTACATCAACGACATCGGTGGTCAGGTCCAGCGGCTCGGCGCCTCCATCCAGGCGCGCGCCCGCGGCGAGGAGGTTGCCGAGGGCGGCTACGAGGGCGACTACGTGCGCGAGCTGGCCGAGCGGATCCCGGGCGCCGGCGAGGACGACGTCGAGGTCGTCGCCGAGCGCGGCGTCCAGCTGCTGCTGGAGAGGATCCGCGCCTCGATGCACACGATCGGCATCGAGTTCGACGTCTGGTTCTCCGAGCGCAGCCTGCACACCGGCGAGCCGTCGGCGGTGACACACGCCTTCGAGGAGCTCCAGCAAAACGGGGAGACGTACCGCTCCGAGGGCGCGCTGTGGCTGCGCACGAGCGCGCACGGCGAGCCGAAGGACGACGTCCTGGAGCGCAAGACCGGCGAGCCTTCCTACTTCGCGGCCGACATCGCCTACCACCTCGACAAGCGCGAGCGCGGCTTTGACCGGATGATCGACGTGTGGGGCGCCGACCACCACGGGCACGTCGCGCGGATGCTGGCAGCGTTCGCCGCACTTGGCCAGCCGAAGGACGCGCTGGAGCTGATCATCATGCAGTTCGTGAACATCATCGAGCGCGGCGAGCGCTCGAAGATGTCCAAGCGGCGCGGCGAGTTCGTGACGCTCGACGACCTGCTCGCGCAGATCGGCGTCGACGCCGTGCGCTTCTTCATGCTGCAGCGCTCACACGACACGACGGTCGACCTCGACATCGACCTCGCGTGCGAGCAGTCCTCCGAAAATCCCGTCTACTACGTCCAGTATGCCCACGCGCGGATCGCCTCGATCCTGGCGAAGGCGGGCGGCGGCGGGCGCGTGCCGGCGGCGCTTGAGTCGGCAGCGTCCTTCGGCGGCCCGCTCGAGCCGGCCGAGCGGGCGCTGATCAAGAAGCTGCTCGCCTTCCCCGACGAGGTCGCCGAGGCCACCGCGCGCCGCGCGCCGCACCGGATCGCGGCCTACGCGCTGGAGCTCGCGCAGACGTTCACGGCGTTCTACCGCGACTGCCAGGTCGTCGGGGCCGAGGGCGACGGCGTGGAGTCCTTCCGGCTCGCGCTCAGCTCTGCGGCGAAGCGGACGATCGCGCGGGCGCTGGACCTGCTCGGGGTGAGCGCGCCGAACAAGATGTGACGGTCGCCCGGTCGCCCGGGATCTACCCGTCGTAGCGCGCGAGGTCCGCGTCCAGGCGCGCGGCGTCGCCGGCACTCAGCTCGCGGGCCGTCGCGACGCTCGCCGGGCCGTCGGCCGTCGCCACACCGGCCGGCGTACGCCGCCGCCAGCGCGGCACGAGCAGCGCGAGCGCGGCGATCACGACCGCTCCGAGTGCGAGCGGGATCGCGTAGGCGGTGATCCCGACGCCCTTGGTCTCGGGCAGGGCGAGCACGTCGGGCCCGTACTCGGCGACGAGCCGGCGCTTGATCTGCTCCTTCGTCCTGCCTTCGGCGATCAGCTCGCGGATGCGGTCGCGCTGACTGTCGGGCTGTGATCCCTCGGCGATGTTCAGCGGGACCTTGCAGGTGACGCACATCACCTCGTCCTCGAGGTCGACGAGGTCAGCCTTCGGCGCGGCGGCGTACGCCGCCGCTGGTGCGAGCAGACCGATCGCCAGCGCGACGAGGACGAGCGCGCGCCGCATCACAGCACCTTCGCGAGCGCGAGCTTGACCCATTCGTCGTCGATCGGGCCGCGGCGCAGCGCGACGATCCGGCCCTGACGGTCGACGAGAAATGATTCGGGCACGCCGCCGGTGTCGTACTCCCTGCCGAGCTTTGAGCCCACGTCGCGCACGCTCGGAAAGCGCACGTCGTGCTGAGCGACGAAGCGCAGCAGCGCAGGCGGCGTGTCGTCGACCGTCACGCCGAGCACGGTCCCGGCGTCGGCGCCGGCCAGCTGGCGCTGGGCGCGATTGAGGACGTCCGCCTCGGCCTTGCAGGGCCCGCACCAAGAGGCCCAGAAGTTCACGAGGACGACCTGACCGCGCAGCGCGGCGACGGACTGGGTCTCGTCGTCGCTGCCCAGCACGGGCAGCGCGCGGCTCGGCGCGACCGGGAAGCGGCCGTCGGCCACGGCCTGCGCGAATGTGTCGGTCGTCGAGCGCGAGACGAGCCCGTAGGCGAGCAGGCCGACGAGACCGAGAGCGACGACACCGGCGACGATGGGAATGATCAGGCGCTTCATCCGCAATGCAGCGTAGAGCGACACGCGCGGCGTCAGCGCAGGCGGCGCGTTGACGCGCGCCGGGCGCGGGCGACGGGGTGGAACGCCTCGCGGAGGACCATCTAGAATCGGCCGCCGGCGCGGACGTAGCTCAGTTGGTAGAGCGCGAGCTTCCCAAGCTCGAGGTCGCGGGTTCGAGACCCGTCGTCCGCTTCGCCACCGCGCATTTCGGGGCCTGAGAGCCCGAAACGCGCACCCCGCGCGGCGGTGGCGCTCACTCGGCGGGCCGCTGGCTCGCGGTGGCGGTGCGGACGCGCGCGGCCGACAGGGGGCGCAGGCGCTTGCCGGGCCAGCCGCTGCGGTAGCCGACGAGCGAGATGATCGCCGGCACGAGCACGGTGCGGACGATGAACGCGTCGATCAGCAGGCCGGCGGCCATGATGAACGCGAGCTCGCGAAACGCCGCGATGGGGACCAGCGCCATCGCCCCGAAGGAGAGCGCGAGGACGATCCCCGCCGCCGAGATCGCGCGCGCGGCGCCGGCCCCCGCGACGACGATCGCCTGCTCCAGCGGCCGGCGCTGGGCTTCGTCCCAGACGCGTCCGACGAGGAAGATGTTGTAGTCCGAGCCGAGCGCGACGAGCAGCACCCCGGCGGCGACCGGCACGTAGTAGCTCAGCTCGTCGTGACCGAGGACGCCGCGAAAGAAGATCGTCGCCAGGCCGACCGCGGCGACCGGCGCGAGCGTCGCCGCCGCGACGAGGTACAGCGGCGCGACGAGGCCGCGCAGGAAGACCACGAGCACGAGCAGGACGGCCAGCAGCACCGCCGGCACGACGCGTAGAAGGTCCTTCGTGGTGCCGTCGATCGTCTCCTGCGACAGCGCGGTGTCGCCGGCGAAGCTCGCTCGCGCGTTGACCAGGCCGGCGCGGGTGAGCAGACCGTCGATGTTGCGCTCCAGGCGCCGCAGCCGCTCCACCGCGCCTGCTCCGAGCGGGTCGGCCCGCAGCACGAGCACGTACCGGGCGGCGTTCTCGTTGGCGGCGAGCACGGCTCCGACCGCGATGCCGGTCGGGTTGGACGCCGGGCCGATCACCTCCGCGATGCCGGGCTGCGCGCCGAGGAGGTTCTGCAGCCGCGCGAGGTCGCCGCGTCGCGCCGTGATGCCGGGCTGCTCGACGAGCAGGAGCGTCGGCGACAGGATGCCGGGCACGAAGCCGCGGCTGGCCTGCGTGTAGGCGACGCGGGCGTTGCTGTCGGGCGGTAGCCCGCGGATCAGCGGGTTGCCGAGCTCCAGCCAGGCCACGCCGCAGCTCATCGCGACGAGTGCGGTGAGGCATGCGGCGATCGTCCGCCGCGGGGCCCGCACGGCGCCGGCGACCAAGCGATGGGCGATCCCCTGACGCGGCGCGCCGGTCGGCGCGGCACGGTCGGCCGGGCTCGGCCCGTGCGGCCAGAACATCTTCGTCCCGAGCAGCGCGAGCGTCGCCGGGATGAACGTCATCGAGACCGCGAGGGCGACGAGGATCGCCATCGCCATCCCGGGCCCGAATGCCTGCAGGAAGCCGAGATCGGCGACGACGAGCGCCGCGCAGGCCGCGGCGACCGCCAGCCCGCAGGTCAGGATGATCGGCGTCAGCTCGGCCGTCGTGCGCCGCGCGGCCTGCGCGGGCGGCTCGCCGTCGCCCAGCCGGCGCCGGAAGCGGGAGAGGAAGAACAGCGAGTAGTCGGTGACGACGCCGAACAGCAGCGCGACGACGATCGGCTGCACCTCGCTGGGCACCGAGACGCCGACGTGCTTGCCGAGCGTGGCCACGAGCCGGATCGAGATGAGGTAGGCGATCGCGACCGTGACGAGGTTGATCAGCGGCGCGAGGACCGCCCGGAAGTACAGCCCGACCGCGGCGAGGACGAGCAGGAGCGTCGCGATCTCCACGAGCGGCAGATGCTGCTCGATGACGTCTGCCTGCTGTGCGCGCGCGGCGATCGCGCCGGTGACGCCGACCGTGGCGCCGGGCGCCGCCGGCGCCACGTGGCCCTCGGCGAAGCGGCGGGCGGAGCCGATCCGGCCGTTCTGTCCGACGCTCGGCGGAAACAGCAGGGGCACGACGATCGTCGTCGAGCGTTCGCGCACGAGCGGCGCGACCCCGAACGCGTTGGAGACGAGATAGCCGCGCGTCTCGCGCAGGAGCGGCAGCACGCCGCGGTCCAGCTGCACCGTCTGCTCGGTGATCCCGGCGTGCGCTGGGAGCGACAGGCCGTCGGCGTCGCGCGCCACGACGATCGTGCGGCTCAGCACCGGGAAGGCGAACAGCTCCGCCGAGCGCACCTCGGTCGTGATCGCCTCGGCGCCGGCCGGTACGAGGTCGCCGAGCGCGCCGACCTGCGCCTCGCGGATCGACGGCAGGCCGAACGTGACCGCGATCGCGATCGCGATCCAGCCGACCACGATCCCCACGCGCCAGCGGACAATCAGCGCGGCGAGGCGATCGGCGATGCCGTGCGGCCGGGACGCGACGACCTCCGTGCCTCCGGCCTGCGGCGGCGGCACGGGCGGCTGCGATCGGCCTGGCTGCTGCGGTGCGCCGCGGCCGCGCGTACGGCGACCCACGAGCCGCGCCGCGACGATGGCCGCGACGCAGCCCATCCCGCCGAGCAGCAACGCGCGCCGTAGCCCGGCGCGCGCCCGCGCCGCGAGTGCCAGACGGACGAGCAGACCGATCACGAGGCCCGCTCACACGCAAGTGGATCCACGAGCTAGCCGCAGAGCACGCCGAGCACGCCGAGCAGATCGTCGAGCACGCCCGGAGCCCCGCGGACGATGTCGATGAGGACCCCGATCGGAACGAGCCCCACCGCGGCGCGCGCGAACGCCGCCTGCTCGGGCGCCAGCGCATTGCCCTTCTCGGCCTCTTCGATCGCGCGCTCGGCTCCGCTGCGCAGCGCCTTCTCCAGGACGCCGTCGGTGATCCGGTGCTCGCCCATGAAGCGGCGGCGCTCGTCGGCGCTCGCCACGGCGAGCGCGAGCTCTTCGCGCGTGACCCGCAGCCGGCAGGCGGCTCCGTCCAGCGCCGACAGGCCGATCTGCTCGGCGACGGCGTCCAGCCCGCTGACCTTCGGCCAGGGCCGAGCCTGGCAGGGGTCGCTCACCTCCAGCGGCTTGTAGCTGCCGCCTCCGAGCGCGACGTAGGCTGCGGCGACCCCGCCCGAGAGCAACAGGGCACCGAGCAGCGGCAGGCCCCAGGCGACCGATCGCCCGGCGATGGCGATCGGCAACAGCGCCAGCAGCGCAAGCGCCGCGGCGAGCAGGAACGAGCGGCTGAAGGCGTGCGTGGCGGCGCGTCGGACCTCGTCGGTCAGGTCGGCCTCGAGGCGGGCGTAGGCGGGCCGGGCCCCCGGCGGCGGAGTGATCGAGCGAAAGGCGGCGCCGAGCTCCGGCAGCTGACCGTCGGCCGCCTCGATGCGCTGCGCGAGCGCTCCCGCGAGCTTGACCTTCAGGCCCGGGGAGAGCGGTGCGTCGAGCAGCTTGGCGGTGCCCGCCCGCTGCGCCGCGATCTGCTCACGCTCTAGATCGGCGGTGAAGACCGGCGTCAGCAGCAGCAGGCCCACCACGACGCCGGCGTGGCGGGCCGCGATGACCCAGGCGCCGTGGCGCAGCAGCGCGTCGGAGGTTCCCAGCCCGAGCCGGGTGAGCGCGAGCAGGGCCAAGCCCAGCCCCAGGCCGACGAGCACCTGCGGCCCGATGGTCCACCCGGCGCTCGCGCCGGGCAGCAGCCCGAGCGCGACGAGACCGCCGCCGAGCATCGTCGCGCCTGCCGCGGCGCCGCGCAGGCCGCCGCCGGTGAAACGGGACAGGGGCACCGCCAGGAGGGCGGCGAGCGGCATGACCGAGACGATCGCCGCTGCTTCCAGCGGCGAACGCCGCCAGCCCTCGGTCAGCAGGATGACGAGGAGGAACAGCGCCGCGGTGAGCGCGGCCGAGACAAGCGCGAGCCCCGCCGCCACCGCCAGCGGAGGTCGTTGCCGAACGCCGCCGAGCGCCGAGGCGGGCCCCGTCGCGGCCGGCCGGATGAGGAGCGCGAGCGCGATCGGGACCTGGACGGCGAAGATCGCCTGCCACGAGAGCAGTTCGGTGAGCGCGCCGCCAAACGCCGGCCCGATCGCGGCGCCGACGAGGCCGGCGGCCCCCCACAGCCGGGTGCCGCCGGCCCGGCCGCGATCGGCGACCAGCAGCGCCAAGGCGGCGGCCACGACCGCCGCGCCACCCGCGGCCTGCAGGCATCTGGCGGCCACCAGCACATCGAGGTTCGGCGCCAGGGCGCAGACCAGCGACGCGGCCGCGAAGAGCGCGATCCCGACCCGCCACACGCCGTCGACCCCGCGACTGCGGACGAGCGCCGCCGCCGGCAGCGCGCACAGCGCCAGCACGAGGTTGAAAGCCACCAGCACCCAGGCGACGTCGGCGACCCCGGCATCGAACTCTCGCAGGACGGCGGGCAACCCGAGCGTCACGACCGACGAATCCGCCAGCACGACGCCCACCGCCAAGGCGACGAGCCAAGGTCGGAGATGACCGCTGCTGGGCTCGGTCGGCGTCGCTGCCTGCGTCACGCCACGATCCTGTCACATGCGAGATCGCAGACCGTTTATCCTCGCGCCGCGCATGGCGGACTACAGCTTCCTCACGACGTGGTGCGTGGATGCTCCTGTGCAGGACGTCTGGGACGTGATCTCGGCCAGCGATCGCTACCCGGAGTGGTGGAAGGGCGTGCGCAAGGTCACCGAGCTCGAGCCCGGCGGTGAGCATGGACTCGGTGCGCTCAACCGGCTGGAGTGGCGCAGCAAGCTCCCATACACGCTGTCGTTCGATATGCGGGTGACCCGCTCCGAGCCGCCCTACCTGCTGGAGGGCCACGCCAGCGGGGAGTTGGAGGGGGTCGGCATCTGGCGGCTGTATGAGGGGGCGGCGGGGACCGCGCTCGTCTACACCTGGGACGTCTCCACGACGCGCGCCTGGATGAACGGCCTCTCCAAGCTTGGCCGGACCGCCTTTGCGTGGAACCACGACTACGTCATGCGCCAGGGCGCGCATGGGCTCGCGGATCGGCTCGGGGCCCGGCTCGTCGCCCACGATTGAACGTCAGCGGGCTGACCGACTCTCCTCAAGGTCGCATAAGAACTTCCCAAGATGCTGGACAGAGTGCGGCCGCGGCCTCACCATGCAGCGTCAACGCGCCGACCGTCTGAAGCGAGGGCACCATGGTTGCTGTGCACACTGCAGGTCCATACCTCATCGAGCTGACGCACGAGGACACGAAGATCGAGTACGTCCCAGGCGCACTGGACGGCGCGCCGCGCCTCAGCTACTCGGGTCCGATGGGCCAGTACACCTTCGAGGGCGACGAGATCCAGACCTACAACAGCGCCCGCGGGCTTGAGGTCAGCGTCACGCTCGATCAGGTCTCCCACCTGCGCACGATCACGCTGACAGTCTTCGTGCCCGACCTCGATCTCGATGAGGACGACGACGACGGGGGCGCCGCAGACGGCGAGCTGAGCTTCCACACCGTCGGCATCCACTCGACACGCCGCCGCGGGATCACGAGGGCCTCCGAGCCGCTGTCCTCCGAGCCGCTGGAGTTCGAAGGGCTCGCGCGCAACTTCGCCTACCAGAAGTCGGGCACGACGGTCCTGCTGTAACCGCGTCCGGCCTGGCTACCAGGCCTGCGTCGTGTCGCAGTGCGGGCAGTGCACCGAGGTCGACACAGGCGCGACGAAGACGTAGCCGCAGCCGCAGGAGTAGCACGCGCGATCGTCCGGGCCGCCGGAGTCGCGCAGGCGCCGCTCGGCGGGATGCATCGGCTCCGGGCGAGGCTGCGGGGCGGGCACGATGTGCAGGCGCCGCCGGCTCGTGGCCCGGTGGGGAAAGGGGAGTGATCTGACGGTCATCGGGGTCATGGCTCTATCGACAAGGACTCCGCAACTCCCCAAAGGTTTCTCTGCGCAGCGGACATCTCCTGGCTGCGGGCCGGCGCCGGGCCGCCATCGGCTCGGCTGATCGGCGCGGAATGCGATACTCACGGACCCCGTGCCGCCCGCCCGCAAACGCAAGATCCGCCTCGTCGTCGCGCTGTCCGCGGCCGTCGTGCTCGCGTGCGCACTCGTCTACACGAGCCTGCTGAGCTCCAGCGAGGCGGTCACGCCGAGCGACCTCGTCAGCGCGAAGGTGGGGACGTCCTACCAGCTCACGGGCAAGGTCGTCGACGACTCGGTGCGCAACACCTCCAGCGGCGTCGACTTCCGCGTCCGCGACCGCGACGGGTCGACCTCGGTGCCCGTGTCCTACAGCGGCGCGGTCCCCGACCCGTTCCGCGAGGGCCGCGAGGTCATCGTGACGGTCCGCAAGCACGGCACGACGTACGTCGGCGAGCGCGACTCGCTCGTCACGAAGTGCCCCTCGAAGTTCACCGAAGACGCCACCCAGCGCGTCTCCTGAGGTCCTGATGGCCACCGTCGGCCGCGCGCTGCTGATCCTCGCCCTCGTCGTGGCGCTCTACGGCATCGTCGCCTCGATCTACGGCGCGCGCCGCGGGCGCGACGAGTTCGTCGCCTCCGGCCGGCGCTCGGTGTACGCGATCGCCGCGCTCGTCACCGGCGCGTTCTTCATCCTCGAGCTGGCGTTCCTGCGCTCGGACTTCAGCTTCGCGACGGTCGCCAGCCACTCGTCGACGACGACGCCGACGTTCTACAAGGCCGCCGCCGCCTGGTCCTCGCAGGAGGGCTCGCTGCTGCTGTGGCTCTGGCTGCTGTCGCTGTGGTCGACGCTCGTCCTGTTCGGCACGCGCCGCCAGCTGCGCCGCGTCGCGCCGTACGCGACCGCCGTGCTGCTCGGCTTCGCCGCGTTCTTCGCCGCGCTGCTCGTCTTCAAGGAGACCCCGTTCGGGCTGCTCGCCGTGGCGCCGGCGGAGGGCAACGGCCTCAACCCGCTGCTGCGCCACCCGAGCATGATGATCCACCCCCCGATGCTCTACTCGGGCTACACGCTGTTCACGATCCCGTTCGCGTTCGCGGTCGGCGCGCTGATCACGCGTCAGGTCGGCGCCGCCGATTGGATCCGCTCTACGCGCCGCTTCGCGCTCGCCGCATGGCTGTTCCTCGGGATCGGCATCCTGCTCGGCGCGCGCTGGTCGGACTCCGAGCTGGGCTGGGGCGGCTACTGGGCCTGGGATCCGGTCGAGAACGCGTCGCTGCTGCCGTGGCTGACCGGCACCGCGTTCATCCACTCGATCATGATCCAGGAGAAGCGGGGGATGCTGAAGATCTGGAACGTGTCGCTCGTGCTGGCGACCGGGACGCTGGCGATCCTCGGCACGTTCCTCGTCCGCTCGGGGATCCTCGATTCGATCCACGCCTTTGGGGCGTCGACGCTCGGCGTGCCGTTCGTGATCCTCATCGGCTGCATGATCGGCGGCTCGATCGGGCTCGTGGTGTGGCGGCGTGAGGCGCTGCGCTCCGACAACCGCCTTGACTCACTGCTGTCGCGCGAGGCGATCTTCCTGCTCAACAACCTCGTCCTCGTGGCGATGGCGTTCGTCGTGTTCTGGGGCACGTTCTGGCCGCTCATCGCCGAGGCGCTGACCGGCACACGGCGCGCGCTCGGCCCGCCGTGGTTTGACGAGTACACGGTGCCGCTGGCGATCGTGCTCGTGCTGCTGAGCGGGATCGGGCCGGTGATCGCGTGGCGCAAGGCGACGGCCTCCAACGCGCGGCGCAACTTCCTGGCGCCGGTCGGCGCGGCACTGCTGCTGGGGGTCGTGCTGGCCGGGTTCGGCGCGGCCGAGCGGCCGCTGGCACTGCTGATGTTCGTCTGCGGCGGCTTCGTCGTCTTCAGCGTCGGCCAGGAGTTCTGGCGCGGCGTCGGCGTGCGCCGCGCGATGACCGGCGAGGGGTGGTTGCGGGCACTGCGCTCGCTCGTGGCCCGCAACCGCCGCCGGT
>JBBSQG010000076.1:0-10338 GCA_038258125.1 Solirubrobacterales bacterium | reverse complement strand
GCTTGCACCCCCCTCCCGGTGAACCAGGGGGGGGGTGGGTGGTCAGCTCGGGAGTGGGGGCCCACGGCGTGTTTTTGGCGGGCGAACCCGGGGCCCGACCCCGGACTCGTAGTGATGGGTTTGCTGATGGGTTTGGTCCGGGGTTTCGTCCGGGGCACACGACGCCTCCCCACCCCCATCCCCCCCCCCGTGACCGCGGTCATCGACGATGAACCGCAGCGTTAGACCGCCGGGTACCGCGCCCGAGCCGCAGCAGCTCGATCGCCTCGTCGACGTCTGAGCGCACGAACCTGCGGTGCCGGCCAAGCTTGATGCTCGGCAGCACGCCGCGCCGGGCGTAATCGCTGACGGTCGAAGGCGGGATGAGCAGCAGCTCGGCGACCTCATCGGTCGTCAGCAGCTCGTCAAGCCCGCTCATCCCAAGCCGCCCACGTGGTCACAGCAGCCCAACAGAGGAAATCGCCCCATACCCTTCATCGAATAGCCGCCGCTAAAGGGGACAACCTCACGCAACCTGCAAGAAACGTTGCAGCCTGAGCCGCCCCTGGCCGCCCGCCTCCAGCCCGTGTTGAGGATCGCCGTCACCCGCGCCGCATCGCCGGTACGCGGAACAGGGCGCCGCGGAGCCGGTAGCGTTGCCGGCGTGATAGCCGAGGAACAGATCCTTGAGGCGGGTCGCCGTCTCGCGCGCGCAGCACCGCACGCGAAGGTGATCCTGTTCGGTTCGCACGCACGTGGCAGCGCAGGCCCACGCAGCGACATCGACATCCTCGTGATCGAGCCCGAGGTCGAGAACGAATCGATCGAATCGGTCCGTCTGATGCGCGAGGTGGGCGACCTGCGTCTGCCGCTGGAAGTCGTCGTGGTCAGCCAGCGCGACGCCGAGGACTGGCGCGCGGTGCATGGAAGCCTCGTGCATGCCGCCATGACCGAAGGGCGCGTGCTCGCCGGCTGATGGCCGATCAGCACGACCTGGCGCGGGAGCTCCTCAGCCTCGCTCAGGATGATCTCGTCGCCGCCGAGGCCCTTCTCGACGTCGCGGCCGTTTCAGACGCGATCGTTGGCTTTCACGCTCAGCAGGCGGTCGAGAAGGCCTTCAAGGCGGTGCTCGCCGAGCGCGGAGCGACCTTCCCGTTCACGCACAACGTCGGCCTCCTGATGACGCTCTGCGCGGATACCGGTGCGCTCGCGCCGTCCTCGCTGGCCGATGCCGACCTTCTCACGCCGTACGGCGTGGCACTGCGATACGGCGCCAAAACCCCCGGAACGGTCGACCGCGCTACGGCGCTCCGCCTGGCCGGCGCGGCGGTGGCCTGGGCTCAAGCGCTCCTCAGCGACTGAGACGGGCACCTACGGCTCCGGGCTCACGACGTCGCCGGTCACCGCTCGCGTTGTTGAAACTCGATTCCCGCCCCTTCGTTGGCGTCCTCGGCGCCGCGGCCAAACGGCGCTTCAGCCGGTATTGAGCGCTGCGGTTACCCGCGCCGCATCGCCCGTCCGCGGAGCGTGGTGCAGGTAGCGCTGCGTCGTCAAGTAGGACGAATGCCCCATCCAAGCCTGGATGTCGAAGCCCGTGACGCCGGCGCGCGCGAGCAGCGTGCCGAACGTGTGGCGCAGATCGTGGAACCGCAGCGCAGGAGCGCCCGCGGCATCGCGCGCGACGATGTACGCCTGGCTGACCGCGTCGGGGTGGCGCATGCCGCCGTCCGCCCGAGCGAACACGAGGTCGTCGGGGTCCGTCCAATACGGGCGCGCCGACAGCTCGCGCAGGACGCCGAGCGGCCGGTCGGCGAGCGGAACGATGCGGGCCTTGCCGGACTTCGGTCGCCTGATCTGCCCGTCCGAGACCGCGCGCTCGACGTGCAGGGCCGGCTGCTCGAAGCGCACGTCTCGCCAGCGCAACGCGACGAGCTCGCCGCGCCGCAGGCCCGTCATCGCCGCGACGATGATCAGGGCGCCAAGCGCGCCCTCCGCGGCGAGCGCGATCGCCTCGACCTGCTCGCTGGTGAAGACCTCCAGCGCGGGTGCCGCGGGTTGGCGGCGCTTGGCCACGTCGGTCGCCGGGTTGCCGCTGCGCCAGCCGCGTGCGGCGGCGTCGGCGAACACGCTCGCGAGAACCTGCCGGTGCGCGTTGACCGTCCGCGGCGCGACGTTGCTGTCAAGACCACGCAGGTACTTGCGCACGTCATCGGCCGTGATCCGGTCGACGCGGGTATCGCCGAACGTTCGCAGGATGCGACCGCGGCGCTCGTCGGCGCCGGGCTCGGCCAGCATCCCGCGATTGAACAGGTGGGTCTCGGGCGTCCAGGCATGCGAGCGGGCGTACGGATCGTCCAGCCACGCTGTGGCGGCCTCGCGGAACGTGCGCGGCCGGCCCGCCACGGGTGCCGCGGCGGCGTGCGCGACGATCAGGTCGCGCATCACGACGGTGGCCTGCTGCGGCGTCAGCTCGTCGCCCCTCGGGTTGCCGGGACGCTTCTCGTACCTCGCGTTCCAGCCCTTGACATCGGCCGGTGTCGCGCGCGGGCGGACCCATGCCTCTCCCAAGCGACGCTTGTGTGCGCGCGCCGCATGGCGCCACGTCGCCTCCCAGTAGAAGCGGGTGCCGTCCTTCGCGGCGATGACGACGAGAGCTCCGCCGGAGGTGGTCACGAGGAAAATCCTACTCCCTGGTGCTACTCCCTGGCAAACTCGCCGCCCGACCCGACACAAGAAACCATCTATTTGCAGGTGTTTCGACAGAGCCCGCCTCCGGAATCGAACCGGAAACCTCTTGATTACAAATCAAGTGCTCTGCCAATTGAGCTAGGCGGGCGCGCGCGCGGCGGCTTCGCGGCTGAGGCTAGTACAGGATGTGGCACGCTTGCAGGCGGATGGCGACCGCGCAAGACACGGCCACGGATGACCGCGGTGCCGCGGCGCCGGCGTTCGGGGAAGGGCTGATCGGGACGCTGCTCGGCGGCGATGGCCTGCGCGCGACCGCGGCGCTGATGATCTTCTTCGGCCACGTCTTCGTGAACGCCGATCCGGGCCAGGCGTTCGAGAACTACGGCTGGGCGAAGCACGTCATCGGCCCTCTCGACCTCGGGCTCGGCCTGTTCTTCGCACTCTCGGGCTACCTCATCACGCGCCCGTTCCTGCGCTCGTTCATCCTCGCCACGAAGCGCCCCGACATCCGCCGCTTCGCCCGCAACCGCGTCCTGCGGATCGTGCCCGCCTTCTATGTCGTGGCGGCGATCGTGCTGCTGCGCTTCGGCCTGGACGGCGCGATCAGCCCGACGCCCGACAACCCGTCGGGCACAGGGCCGGCCTCGGCCTGGTGGCAGGTCCTCTCGGTCTTCACGTTCACGCAGAGCTACACGGGAGGCTCGGCGACGCTGCCGATCGGGCAGGCCTGGTCGCTGGACGCCGAGGCCGCCTTCTACCTCGCGATCCCGCCCGCCGCCGCGATCGCCTACCGCGTCGCCGGCACGCGGATCCAGACACCGCAGGCCCGCGCGACGGCAGCGTTCGGCTTCATCGTCGGCCTCGGCCTGGTCAGCATCTACCTGCGCCAGGGCGACGGGAAGTCGTTCTCGGTCCTCACGAGCCCGCCGCTGATCGTCTACGCCTTTGTCCCCGGCATCGCCCTCGCCGCGCTCGAGCCGCTCGCCGCCCCCTACCTCCAACACAACACCAAGCGCGCCCGTCGCGTCGCCTGGGGCCTGTTCGCCACCGCCGCGCTCGCCTGGATCCTGTACTCGAGCTGGGACTACGCCGCCCAGACGACCGCCCTGCATCACGCGCTCGGCCGCCGCGCGCTCATGGCGATCACCTTCTCCGGCGCGGTGCTCGCCGCGGTGATGGCCTGGCAGCTGGGCACGCAGCACGCCCCGCGCTGGCTGGCGACCCGCACGATCCGCTGGCTCGGCGAGCGCTCCTACGCGATCTACCTGCTGCACGTCTGGGTCCTCTTCGAGGTCATCAACCTCGTGGGGATCCAAACGAGCACGGCCACGCTCGCGGCGCTGATGATCGCGATCGGCCTACCGCTCACGCTCGCGCTCAGCGACCTGTCCTGGCGCTTCGTCGAGCAGCCGTTCCTGCAGCGCCGCGTGCGCTGGGCGACCGGGGAGCGTGCGCCGGGGCCCGGCACGCGGCCACCCGGCGCGGAGCACGCCTCCGTGCAACCGGACCCAGAGGCGCCGGCCCAGGACCCGCAGCCCGAGCGCGCGTTGCCATGATGCCCGCGTGAGCACCTCCGCTCTGCGATCCGCCGCCCGCGGCGCCCGCCTCGCCGCCGAGCGCGCGCGCTTCGAGCTGTGGGCCAAGCGCCTCGACGCGCGCCTGCGCCGCGCCGGCGGCCGGCTGGTCCTCGACGCGCCGCACGGAGCGCACTTCTACGAGCTGCCCGCCATCGAGGTCCACCCCTACGGCGGGAAGACGGGCACGCTGACGATCCGCTTCGGCGAGCACGTCCAGCTCGGCCGCCGCCAGATCCTCGACGTCTGGGCCGCCGCCGACAACACGCTCGAGCTGGGCGACCGCGTCACCTTCCGCGCCGGCACCCGGATCCAGCTGCGCGGCGGCACCGTCAAGGTCGGCAGCGACAGCACGATCCGCGACTACTGCCTGCTCGACGCGATGGACGGCGGCGTCATCTCGCTCGGAGAGCGCGTCCAGTTCGGCGCGCAGGTCGCGCTGCACGCGCTCGAGCTCGTGGAGATGGACGACGACTCCGCCGCCGGCGAGCGCGTGAGCATCTTCGACTCCGACCATCGCCACGACGGCGGCGACACGACGAACTACGCCCAGCCGGTGGCGATCGACCCCGTGATCATCCGCACGAACACGTTCCTCGGCGCGAACTCGCTGCTGCTGCGCGGCGTGCGGATGGGCCCGAACGCCATGCTCGGCGGTTCCTCGCTCGTACGCGGCGGCGAGTATCCGAGCGGCTTTCTCTACGCGGGGTCGCCCGCGCGCGAGATCCGCCCGCTCGCTCCCGACCTCGGCGCCCGGCCTGCTGAGCGGTTCTAGGATGACGGCGTGCGGTTGACCGATCGCCCGGCCAGCCGGGAGTCCCTGCGCCGGCTGAGCTTCCTCTTCCAGGACGGCGTCGCCCTCTGCGCCACGTTGCGCGGCATCGACGCGATCGACCTGCTGGCGCCGTCCCTGCAGCGCGAGACGACGGTCGCACAGCTGCGCCCCGGGATGTCCAAGCAGGCCTTCGGTCACCTGCGTGTCGGCCTGCGCACGCTCACCCAGGCCGGCTGGCTCGCGGCAGGGCCCGAGCAGGCCCCCGAGCACACGACCCTGCGCTGGTCGCCGGCGGGCCTCGCCGTCGTGCGCCATCACGCCCACCACCTCGCCGCCGGCGCCTTCCTCGCAACCTTCGCCGACAACAGGCCGGGCGCCTGGCCGCAGCCGTGGGAGGGCGAGCGCGCGGAGCGCTTCGCGCAGCTCGTCGACGCCGCGGCGCGGCGCTGGGGCCTGGAGGACGACGGTGAGCTCGACGCGGGCCTGCGCGACCAGGTCGCCGCCCAGCTCGACGGCGCGCTCGCCGTGCCGGTCCTGCTCTGGCTCGATGCCACCGGCGGCCTGGCTGACGACGCCGGTCCCGCCCTCCCCGATGGCGCCAGCGGCGCGCACGCCGGCCGCCTGCTCGTCACGCTCGGCTGGATCGACGACGCCGGCGCCTGGACGGCCGCCGGTCGCCAGGGACTGGACTTCGTCGCCCACCTCGGGCTCGTCGGCTCCTGCCTGCCGATGTTCAGCCGCCTGCCCGAGCTCTATCGCGGCGAGCTGACCGCCACCTACACGCCCGGCGCGCACGAGTGGCACATCCAGGAGGAGATGAACCTGCGCGCCAGCTCGGTCGCCCATGGCCGCTACTTCGCCGACGCCGACCCGATCGTCGCGAGCATCTTCGACCGCGAGCCGCTCGCCGAACAGCCACGCTTCATCGTGTTGAGCGGCTGCGACGACGGCCGCTGGCTCGTCCACATGGACGAGCTCGTGCGCAGCGCGACGCTGCGCGGCCGCCACCTCGGCGAGCACCCGCTGCCGATGGTCGGCCTCGACCGCGGCCCGGCGGCGGTCGCGCGCGCGCAGCAGACGCTCGCCCAGGCCGGCATCGAGGGTCACGTCGCGCTGTGCGACACCGGTGATCCGAGCGCCGTGCGCGACGCGCTCAAGGATCGCGGCCTGACGATCGAGGACGGCCTGCACGTGCACGCGTTCATCGACCACGAGCGCCGCTACAGCGGCGGCCACGCGCCCGAGGGCGGCCCCGGCATGGCGAGCGGCGCCTACGTCGCCGACGACGGCGCGGCGCTCGTCGGCGCCGACGTCGAGGCCGATCTGGCCGCCCACCTCGCGCGCTGGGCGCCGCACGTCGCGCGCCACGGCGTGATCGTGCTCGAGGCGCACTGCGTCTCGCCACCCGTCACCGCGCGTCACCTCGGTGCGCTGCACAGCCTCGCGTTTGACGCCTACAGCGGCTACTCGGGCCAGTACCCCGTCGAGCGGCCGGCGTTCATCCACGCCGCGCGGCGCGCCGGCCTGCGCCAGGCGGCGACCGGCGAGCGGCGCTACCCGACCACGCGCCCGTTCGTCGCCGTCAGCCTCAACCACATGCTCGGCGACCGCGCCGGCCCGATGATCGCGCGCGGCGATCTGAGCGCACCGCGCCGCGACACGTGGACACCGAAGCCGGGCACCGACCTGCGCGACGGCCGCGGCCTGCACGAGCTCGTCTTCGACCATGGCGACCTGCGCCACCCGCGCCTGTGGGCATCCGCCTCGACGAGCCAGCTCATCACCCAGACGATGGACACGCTCGAGGGGCGCGTCGAGACGCTCGACGCTGGCGCGGTGCTGCGCGTCGCCGACTACGGCACCGGCACGGCGCTGGCGGCGATCGAGCTGCTCAAGGCGTGTCGCGAACGCGGCTTCGAGCAGCGTCTCGCGCGCCGCGGCGTCGGCTTCGAGATCCATCTCATCGACATCCCGTCGAGCTGGTTCGCGCAGGGCCACGCGCTCGTGCAGGAGTCCTCGTGGACGCAGTGCCACTCGCTGATCGGGGCCGACGGGCGCTTCCGGCCGCTCACCGAGGTCACGGGCGGGGTGCTGATGGACGTCGTCATGTCGAGCATGGTCTTCCACCTCATCCCGCCCAAGGCGCTCGTGCGCGTCGCCGAGTCGCTGGCCGGCATCACGGCCCCGGACGGACGGCTGCTGTGGAACGCGCCGGATCTCGGCGTGCCCGGCCCGTATGCGGTGCCATTTCACCACCCCAACCGGATGGTCCGCGCACACTGGAGGAAGCTGCTGCTCGGCGACCTTCAGCCGGCCAGCCCGCTGCAGCGCGACGCGGTTGGGGCCGCGCGACTGCGGGCCGAACGCGACGGCGTGGCGCTGATCGACGACGCGCGCGCCAACAAGCGCATCCTCCCGGAGCCGCACACGGGCGAGGAGGTCGGCGACGCGCTGCGCGGCCACTTCACCGGCGCGGTGACCACGCAGACGCACGAGATCGTCGTGCGCGAGACACTCGACACGCTGCTCGTGCCATCAAACCAGGAGGAGTACCTGCCCGAGATCGAGGACTTCGACCTGCGCTCGGCGCTGATCGAGGAGCTCATGCTCGAGGCGGTGATCCCCGTGCTGCGCAACGGACCGGCGGGGACCTACGGCGGCTACAACGTGCACTGGACGTTCGGCGACTTCCGCCCGAAGGCCGGTTGAGCAACCAGCAGCACGGGCTCGCGGCGAATGGCGGTTTCGGGGCTATATCCACCCCGAAGGTGCCATCCGTGCCAGCGTTCTAGGCTCTAACCATGACCAAGCTCGACATCTCAGACGACCTCAGCGCCAAGCCCGAGGTCCCCACGCCGACCGGCGAGCCGCCGACCGAGCTCACCACCGACGACGTCGTCGTCGGCGAGGGCGACGCCGCCAAGCCCGGCGATCACGTGACCGTCCACTACGTCGGCGTGTCGTTCAAGAACGGCAAGCAGTTCGACTCCTCGTGGGACCGGATGCAGCCGTTCGACTTCCCGCTCGGCGCCAAGCGCGTCATCCAGGGCTGGGACTTCGGCGTCACCGGGATGCGCGTCGGCGGCCGCCGCACGCTCGTGATCCCGCCCGAGCTCGCCTACGGCTCGCGCGGCGCCGGCGGAGCGATCGGACCGAACGAGACGCTCGTGTTCGTCGTCGATCTCATCAAGGTCGGGTAGCGCGTGCGCATCCGCGTCATCGCGCTGCTGGCTACAGCGGCGCTCGGGGTCGGGGCCTGCGGCGACGACGGGGGCGGCAGCGCCGAACTCGTGCCAGCGATCCCGGCCGGCGGCGCACCCGCCGAGACCACGACCTCACCCTCGACCACAGGGATACCCTTCAGGCTGGCCAGCATCAAGGTCTCCGCGACGAAGCGCAAGAAGCCGACGATCACCAAGCCTTCCGGCGATCCGCCGACGAAGCTCGTGACGAAGGACATCTTCGTCGGCAAGGGAGCCGCCGCGCAGGACGGCGACAAGCTCTCGATGCACTACCTCGGCGCCCTTTACGAGGACGGCGAGCAGTTCGAGGCGTCGTGGGACTCCGGCCAGCCGTTTGAGTTCACGCTCGGCGAGGGCGGCGTCATCCAGGGCTGGGATCAGGGCATCAAGGGCATGAAGGCCGGCGGGCGACGCCTACTCGTCATCCCGGCCGAACTCGCCTACGGCGCCGAGGGCCAGGGCAACATCCCGCCCAATGCCCCGCTGATCTTCGTCGTCGACCTGCTCGAGCGCACGGCCGGCTGATCCAGACGCAAGCCGCGCGCGGGTGGGTCAGGCCGGGCCCCACTCGCCGCCGGCGCGGCCGAGCGTGATGCGGTGCTCGCCCCCGTCGGGGCTCTCGAAGCGAAAAATGGCCTGATCGGCGGCGATGCCGGGCTGGTCGATGACCTGCACCCGCTGCGGCTTGCCGACGGCGCCGGCGCCGACGCGCTCGGCGGCGGCGGCCGCAGCGGCCGCCTCGAGCATGGCGCGGTCCCAGCCCTTGTCGAGCGCGTGCGCTTGGGCGAGCGCGTCCTCGGCCTGGGCGAGCTCGCCTTGCAGCGCGGACTCGCGCCCCTTGGCCAGGCGCGTCGCCGCGACATAGCCGCCGGTTGCGAGCACGAGGACGACAACGAGCACGATGATGAGGATCAGGCCGAGGGTGGAGAGCGCGAGAACGGTCACGCCCGCGATGGTATAGGCCGACCGCCGACCGCGCCGACCCTACGGGCCAGGGCGGGTCTAATTCAGGACGGCGCGCTGCGTGAGGTGCGAACCGACCTTGCGCTTGACGCGCTGCAGCGCGTTGTCGACGGTCTTGGCGTCGCAGCCCAGGCGCTCGGCGACCTCTTCGTACGGGCGCCCGTCGAGGTATAGCGCGAGCACGCGCCCCTCGAGGTCCGACAGCGCCGTCGACAGGCAACCGACGAGCGAGTGCAGCTCCTCGGAGGAGATGACCTGGTTGACCGGGTCGTGCACCGTCGAGCCGGGGATGACGTCCTCCAGCGTCGGCTCGCTGTCGCCACTGGAGCCCGCCGGCGTGGCCGAGAACGACACGTACTGGTTCAGCGGTGTGTGCTTGTTGCGTGTCGCGGTCTTGACCGCGGTGATGATCTGGCGCGTGATGCACAGCTCGGCGAAGTTGCGAAACGACGACTCGCGGTCGGAGCGATAGTCGCGCACCGCCTTGTAGAGCCCGACGAGGCCTTCCTGGATGAGATCGTCGGAGTCGCCGCCGGCGAGGAAGTACGACGAGGCCTTCAGGCGGACGAAGCCGTAGTAGCGGCGCACGATGCGGTCATAGGCCGTGCGGTCACCGGATTTGGCCAGAGCGATGAGAAAGTAATCATCGACCTGGACTTGAGAATGAACCTTCTGGGAGATTCGTGCCACGAGCAATCCTTTCCCGACCACGAAATGGCCGGATGTGCTCAGTGGCGGACCCCTCCCAGGGCGCCAACTGCCGTCGTACGTTGCCGATGCCGATGCTCTACCTCAGGTTCACCCTGACGCGAGGGCCACAGTACCCCGCGTTATGGAGTCCTGTCAAGCGGCGCCGCGGCGCTGCAAGATCTCGTACATGAGCACGGCCGCGGCGGCGCTGGCGTTGAGCGACTCCGTCCGGCCGCGCAACGGCAGCGCCACGAGCGCGTCGCAGGTCTTGGCCACCCGAGGCCGCAGCCCGCTTCCCTCGGCACCCATGACGAGCACCACGCCGCCGCTGTAGTCCGGCGCGTCGTAGGCGGTGTCGCCGGCGCCCGACGCGCCGTAGCACCACGCGCCCGCCGCCTTCGCCTCGCCGAGGAAGTCGGCCATGTTG
>JBBSQG010000075.1:0-10367 GCA_038258125.1 Solirubrobacterales bacterium | reverse complement strand
CCTCCTGATCGCGAACTCCAAGATCACCTCGGTGCGCGACGTGCTGCCGGTCCTCGAGGCCGTCATCCAGTCGGGCAAGTCGCTGCTGATCATCGCCGAGGACGTCGAGGGCGAGTCGCTCGCCACGCTCGTCGTCAACCGGCTGCGCGGCACGTTCACGAGCGTCGCCGTCAAGGCGCCGGGCTTCGGCGACCGCCGCAAGCGGATGCTCGAGGACATCGCGATCCTGACGAACGGTGAGGTCATCACCGAGGAGATGGGTCTGAAGCTCGAGAACACGACCATCGCCCAGCTCGGTCGCGCACGCCGCGTCGTCGTCGGCAAGGACTCGACGACGATCGTCGACGGTGCCGGCGATGCGGCCGCGATCAAGGGCCGGATCAACCAGCTCAAGGCCGAGATCGAGACGACCGACTCCGACTTCGACCGCGAGAAGCTCCAGGAGCGCCTCGCCAAGCTGTCGGGCGGCGTCGCCGTCGTCAAGGTCGGCGCAGCCACCGAGACGGAGATGAAGGAGAAGAAGCACCGTGTCGAGGACGCCCTCCAGGCGACCCGCGCGGCGCTGGAAGAGGGAATCGTGCCCGGCGGCGGTGTCGCACTGCTGCAGGCCGAGGGCGCCATCGACCTCGAGACCTACGTCGACGACGAGAAGACCGGGGCGAAGATCGTCCTGCGTGCGCTCGAGGAGCCGCTGCGCCAGATCGCGCACAACGCTGGCCTCGAGGGCTCGGTCGTCATCAACGACGTCCGCAAGGCGAAGAAGGGCTGGGGCCTGAACGCCGCCACGAACGAGATCGAGGATCTCGTCAAGGCCGGCATCATCGACCCCGCCATGGTCACGCGCTCGGCGCTGCAGAACGCCGCCTCGATCGCGAAGAACATCCTCACCACCGAGGCGATCGTCTGCGAGATCGAGGGCAAGGAGATGTCGATTCCCGGCATGGGTGGCGGGGACGGCGGCATGGGCGGCATGATGTAGCCAGCCCTCGGCTCCGGCCGAGAGCGCGTTTCGCCCCCGCGGTCCACGAGCCCGCGGGACAGTCCGTAGTTCGTTCGAGGGCCCGGTGGCAACGCCGGGCCCTCGACGTACCGCCCACCGTTGCGCGTTTCGGGTGCTGAGCCCCCGCAATGCGCAGCCCGCGCGGTGACGGCGGCCCGATCACCGCCTACCGGTGCGCGTTTCGGGGCGGGAGGACCCGAAATGCGCGTGATGGGAAGCGAGGGCCCGGCACCGTGCCGGGCCCTCCGTCGTTGGTGACCCGATACGGTTGCGCGCGGGCATGAGTCAAGCGCCGATCACCTGGCGGTGCGCCGCCCGCCGCCTGGCCGCGACGCTCGCGCTGCTCGCCGTTCTCACCCCGGCCGGCGCGCAGGCCGCGAGCTGGCGCCTTGAGCCGATCGCCGACTCCACCGGCGTCGCCGAGCTGCACGAGCTCGCCTTCGATGCCCGCGGCCAGGCGTTGCTGAGCTGGAACGGCGCCGATCCCCGCCGCGACCCGCCCACCTACACCGGCCTGGCGACGCGCGACCCTGAGGGCAACTGGGGCCGCCCGCTCGACCTGCGCGGGATCGTGCCGACGACCGCGCAGATCCATCTCTCGGGCAGCGTCAGCGCGCTGCTCGTCGCGCGCGAGACCGCTGCGGGCAGCAACCGGCGGCGGCTGGTCACCGGCGACGGCGAATCCGACGGCGGATTCGACAGCTTCAACTCACTCGACGAGTACGTCTCCAGACACTGGTCGGCCATCAGCCCGCGTGGCGACGCGATCGTCGCCTGGACGGTCGAGCGCTCACCGTTCCTGCGCGTCGCCGAGCGCAGGGCGGGCAAGCGGTTCGCCCGCGCCCGTGACCTCGCGCTCGGCAGGACCGCGGCCGTCGCGCTCAACGCGCGCGGCGACCGCGCCCTCGTCTGGCGCGCTGGCACCCGCCTGGCCGCGCGCGTGCGCCGGGCGGGCGGCACGTGGAGCGCGACGAAGCGCTTCGGCCGCGTGCCGGTGAGCAAGACACTGCGGCTGTCGGCGCTGCTGGCCCGCAACGGGCGCGTCGTCGTGACCTGGGGCAGCCCCGGACGGGCCTGCGGCGTATCGGTCCGCGACGGGTCTGGCCGCTGGAGGACCAAGACCCTCGAGCGGCGCTGCGGCCCGAGCGGCGGGGAGTCCCACGAGGCCCCTGTGCAGCCGATCGCCGACGCCAAGGGCGCGACCTACGTCGCCTGGACGGGGCGCACCCGCAGCGGCCGGCGCGCCGTGAAGTTCGCCCGCGTCGGGGTGGGTGGGGGCGGCATCTCAGGCCGGCCGCTCGTGATCTCGAGCCAGCGCGGGGCCGTGCTCGATGATGTCGCTGCCGGGTCGGGACGCTCGCTGGCGATCACCTACAGCGCGCCGCGACCGACCCGGGCCCGCCCGCTGCTGTTCGCGACGTTCGCAGCCGTGCGGCGCCGCGGCGGCGGCTTCGGCCGCGCCGATCGCCTGACCCCGGCGGACGTCTTCGTCGCCCAGGGCAGCCGCGTCGCCTTCCAGCCGCTGACCGGCGAGCCGGTCGTCGCCGTGCCGTTCCTGATCGGTCGCACGGTCGCCGTGGCGGCCGCCGTCGGTCCCCCGGCGCCCGCCCCGTGACCGCGGCCGAGCTGATGCTGCGCCCGGCCGGCGAGCTGGCCGGGCTCGTCCGGGCCGGCGAGCTGACCGCGAGCGAGCTCGTCGATGTCTCGCTGCGGCAGATCGCGGCGCTGGAGCCGCGGGTCAACGCATTCGTCGACGTCGACGAAGCGGGCGCGCGCGCCGCCGCCGCGCAGATCGGGCCCGGCGACGAGCGCCCGTTCGCCGGCGTGCCGATCGCGATCAAGAACAACCGCGCCGTGGCCGGCCTGCGGCTGACCCTCGGCGCCGCGCTGATGGGCGACCACCGGCCCCGTCACGACCACAACGTCACGCGCCGGCTGCGTGCGGCGGGGTTCGTCGTCGTCGGCACGACGGCCCTGCCGGAGTGGGGGATCATGCCGGTCACGGAGGGGCAGCGGCAGGGCCCGACCCGCAACCCGTGGAACCTGGATCACACTCCGGGCGGCTCCTCCGGCGGGTCGGCGGCGGCCGTCGCGGCCGGCATGGTGCCGGTCGCCCACGGCAACGACGGCGGCGGCTCGCTGCGGATCCCGGCCGCCTGCTGCGGCCTCGTCGGTCTCAAGCCCCAGCGCGGCCGCATCTCCCACGCGCCCGACGCCGGCGAGCAGTTCCTCGTCGCCGACGGCGTCCTCACCCGCACCGTGCAGGAGACGGCGCA
Source organism: Solirubrobacterales bacterium (assembly GCA_038258125.1). GTDB lineage: Bacteria > Actinomycetota > Thermoleophilia > Solirubrobacterales > Solirubrobacteraceae > CADCVQ01. The sequence continues at coordinate 7,091 of JBBSQG010000075.1, read as the reverse complement.
GCTGCTCGACGTGCTCGCAGGGCCCGAGCCCGGCGACGCCTCCTGGGCGCCGCCGCCGCCCGAGCCCTTCGCCGTCAGCGCCGCGCGGGGACTCGAGCCCAGCCCGCCCCTGCGCATCGGCGTCACGACGCTCATGCCGCTGCTGGAAGCCGAGCTTCACCCGGCGTGCGCGCGGGCCGCGCACGATGCCGCGACGCTGCTGGAGCAGCTCGGCCACACCGTCGAGGAGGTCTCACCGCCGTGGCAGCAGCCGGGCCTGCTGGCGCTGTTCACCCAGGCCTTCGGCCCCGCGATCGGCGCGTCGATCGGCGCCGCCGGGCTGCTGGCCGGCCGCGCGCCACAGGAGACCGACATGGAGCCGGTGAGCTGGGCGCTGTGGCAGCTCTGCCAGCGGATCGACTCCGTCCAGGCCGCGCTCGCGGGCTACCGGCTACAGGCCTTCGCGCGCTCGATCACGCGCTGGGCGGCGCCCTACGACGCGCTGCTGACACCCGCGTTGGCTCAGCCGCCGTTGCCGATCGGCGAGCTCGATCCCTGCGGCCCGGACCCGCTGCAGACCTTTGAGCGCTCCGGGCACTTCACGCCCTACACGGCGATCGCCAACGTGACCGGCTCACCAGCCATCTCGCTGCCGCTGTACGCCCACGACGGCCTGCCACTCGCCGTCCAGCTCATCGGCCGCCCGGCGCAGGAGGGCGCGCTGCTCGCCCTCGCCGCCCAGCTCGAGGCGGCGCTGCCCTGGACCGGCCGCGATTGCCAGCTGGCCCGGCGATAGCCCTCGCCGTGTGCCGCAGTTGACGCGCCGGCCGAATCGGAGGAGGGTGCCGAACAACGGGGATCGACGAGCAACGCTGGAGGTAGCGCGATGCGATCTCTCGGACGGCGATTCCTGCGCTTGCCGCAGTGGGGCCAGTACCTCGTCGCGTTCGGTGTCCTCGTGCTGATCACCGCGGCGATCGCACCCGGCCAGGACAACGACGAGGATGCTGCCGGCGCAGCGTCCGCCACAACGACCGCAACGGTGACAACCGCCACACAGCCCTCGCCAACGATCGCCGACGCGCAGGCCGCGATCGGGGCCAATCACTACGCACAGGCCGTCTCGATCGGCGCCCAGCTCGGCCGCGAGGATCTCGTCCGGCGCCGCATCGCCAACCAGATCGCGCGCCGCGCGACGGCCGCGGTTCGCGCAGGCGACCGGGCGCGCGCAAGCTCGCTACTACGGCAGGCCGGCCGCTATCCGGCCACGCACGCGCTGACCCAGGCGCGGGCCACGTACCGAGCGGCCAACGCCCGCGCCGCTGCGCGCGCCGCAGCGACTCGCGCGGCCGCCGAGCAACGGCGCCGAGTGGCAGCCGAGCGCAAGGCCGCCGAGGAGGAGGCAACGGCGGCGACCGACAGCGGCGGAAACTGCGATCCGAACTACGAGGGCGCCTGCCTCGATCCGAACTCACCAGACTACGACTGCCAGGGCGGCAGCGGCAACGGGCCCGACTACACCGGGCCGGTGCGCGTCGTCGGTACCGACCGGTTCGACCTGGACCGCGACGGCGACGGCGCCGCCTGCGAGTAGGACCGTCAGGCGCCGAGCACCGCCGCCATCGCCCGCGGCGTCACTCCGAGCGACTCGGCGTCGGCGGTGCCGCAGGCGGAGATCATCGGGACCTCCAGCAACTCGGCCTCGTCCCAGGTCGCCGGAGCGCGTGACTGCATGAGCATCTCCAGGACGCGCAGGCCGCGGCTGACGATCGGGGTCGGCACGTTGACGGTGTGGCGCGCGCGCGCGGCGGCGCGCAGGACGAGCTCGACGATCTGCTGGTGCGACAGCAGCTCGGGTCCCGCCAGCTCGTAGCGCCGATCCTCACCGCCGGTGCCGATGAGCGTCGCCGCGATCGCATCGGCCACGTCCTCGGCCCAGATCGGCTGGTACAGCGCGCGGCCGCGGCCGCTCACCGGAACCACGGGCAGCAGCTTCGCCAGCCGCTCGATCATCGTCAGGAACGGATCGCCCGGCGCGTACACGAACGACGGCGCGACAACGGTGTGGCGCACGCCGGAGGCCAGCACGGCGCCTTCGGCGAGCGCCTTGGCGCGCAGGTAGCGGGTGCGGTCATGGCGCACCGCCCCCAGCGCGCTCATGAAGACGAAGTGCTCCACACCGGCCCGCTCGGCGGCCTGGACCATGCGCCAGGTGGCGATGCCGTTGAGCTCCTCGATCGAGCCGGCCGGCTGGTCGCGGATCGCCGTCGCGAGGTGGACGACGGTCTTCACGCCCCGCATCGCGTTGCGAAACGAGGGCGGATCGGCGAGATCGCCGAGCGCGATCTGCACCCGCACGCGTTCGGAGCCCAGCCGCCGCGGGTCGCGTACGAGGCAGCGCACCGGCTCTCCGGCGGCGGTCAGGCGCCGTAGCAGGGCGCGTCCGACGAGACCGGTGGCCCCGGTCAGCAGCAGCACTTCGGACCAAGCGCCAAGAGCACGCCTGGATACTATGACCGGCCGGCCCGACCCCAGACAACAGCGAAGGAAACGACTGCTTCATGGCCTACGTGATCGCGGAGCCCTGCATCGGCACGAAGGACAACTCGTGTGTCGAGGTGTGCCCCGTCGACTGCATCCACCCCACCACCGACGAGCCCGACTACGACAAGGTCGAGATGCTCTACATCGATCCCGACGAGTGCATCGACTGCGATGCCTGCGTCGAGGCGTGCCCGGTCGACGCATGCTTCGCCGAGGATCAGCTTCCGGAGGAGTGGCAGAACTTCACGCAGATCAACGCCGACTACTTCAAGTCCCAGGGCTGACGCCCTGGGAAGTCCTGCGCGTGCGGCTCCACGGTCACGCCGGCGGCCCGTAGCGGCTGCCCCATGGCGCCCCACCCTTCGGGGCCGGCCGCCGCAAGACGTCGCAAATAGCCAGAACCTGATCGGGATTAGTAGGATCTGCGGTGTGGAGATCAACAACCGATCGGAGAACACATGTCCGTGCTAGACGAAGTCCTCGCTGCCAACGATGCGTACGCGTCGCAGTTCGGCGAGAAGGGCTCCCTGGCGATGCCGCCCGCCCGCGGCTTCGCGATCCTCACGTGCATGGATGCTCGGCTCGATCCCGCCAAGTACGCCGGCCTGGCCGAGGGCGACGCCCACGTCATCCGCAACGCCGGCGGCCGCGCCAGCGACGACGCGATCCGCTCGCTCGTCATCTCCCACAAGCTGCTCGGCACGTCGGAGTGGTTCGTCATCCACCACACGAACTGCGGCATGGAGTTCTTCACGAGCGAGCTCATGGGCGAGCTGCTCGAGTCGAGCCTCCAGACCGCCGCGCTCGGCGACGAAGGGTTCTACGACGTCGGCGAGGGGCCCGGCTCGCCCGAGGGCAAGAACATCGACTGGCTGACGATCTCCGACCAGGCGCAGGCCGTCGTCGACGACGTGGAGACGATCCGCAACCACCCGCTCGTCGAGGGCACGATCCCCGTCTACGGCTACGTCTACCACGTCGAGACCGGTCGCCTCGTCGAGATCCCGGCCGCCACCGAGGCCGGCCGCGCGACCGCGACCGCAGACGCCTGACGTGCCTCCCGCCCAGGTCAGCCTGCCATCGGCAGGCTGACCCCGGTCGGCGCCGGGGCGGGCGGGGGCGACAGGACGGGCAGCTCGACTGGGCTCAGGGCGACGATCCCCCGCGCTGCGTGGCGAATCGCCTGCGCGGCCGGGTCGTCGGGATCGGTGAAGACGAGCGGTGTGCCCGCGTCGGCCTGCTCGCGAAGCGGCATCGTGAGCGGCACCTTGCCCAGCAGCGGCACGTCGATCTCGTCGGCCAGCGCTTGGCCGCCGCCCTCGCCGAAGAGCTGGAAGCGCTCCCCGGACGGGGTCGTGAAGCCGGCCATGTTCTCGATGATGCCGGCGATCTCGAGGCTCACCTTTCCTGCCATCTGCGCGGCGCGGCGGGCGACCTTCTGGGCCGTCGGCTGCGGCGTCGTGACAATCACGAACTGTGCCTGGGGCAGCAGCTGCGCGAGCGTCATCGAGACGTCGCCGGTCCCCGGCGGCAGGTCGACGAGCAGGTAGTCCAGCTCGCCCCACGCGACATCCTCGAGGAACTGGGTCAGCGCCTTGTGCAGCATCGGCCCGCGCCAGACGACGGCGGCGTCCTCCTCGACGAAGAAGCCGATCGACATGACCTTCACGCCGTGCGCGGTCATCGGCAGGATCTTGCGCTCGGGGGACACCGGCGGGCGTTCGCCGCCTAGACCGAACATGCGCGGGATCGAGTAGCCCCATACGTCGGCGTCGAGGATCCCGACCGACTTGCCGTCGAGCGTCAGCGCGGCGGCGAGGTTGGCGGTCAGCGTCGACTTTCCGACGCCGCCCTTGCCCGAGCCGACGCAGAGCACGTTGGCGACCTGCGCGAGCGCGCCGGCGGGTAGCGATCCGCGGCCGAGCGTCTTCTGCAGCGCCGACTTCTCGCTGTCGGAAAGCACGTCGAAGGTGACCGAGACGCTGCCCACGCCCGCGACAGCGGAGACCTCGCGCGTGACGGCCTCGGTGAAGCTGTTGCGGATCGGACAGCCCGCGGTCGTCAACGAGACCGTCACGGCGACGTGCCCGTCTTCGGAGATCTCGATCGAGCGGACCATTCCGAGCTCGACGATCGAGCGGCGCAGCTCAGGGTCGATGACGCGGGTGAGCGCGTTGCGGATCTCGTCTTGGGTCGGCATCCATCCAGTCTAGGAAACGGGTGGCAACCCCCGGCAACCGCCGGTCAGCTGACGCGCCGCGTGATCCGCCCGTGGGCGTCGGCCGCGAAGATCTGCCCTGCGGTGAAGTAGACGTACCACTGCGCCGTGTCGGCGAACTGCGAGTAGACGAGGTAGTTGACCCGGCTGGGGGCGATCCGCAGGCGCCCGGCGGCGGCCCGCGTCAATCGCTGCGGCGCGCCGGCGTCGATGCCCTTCAGCGACAGCGTCGGCACTCCGCGGAAGCCCTTGATGTCCGGGCCGAGCTGCCGTGCGCTGCCTGCGCTGACGATCTGGATGTTGCGCAGCACGCCGCGGCCGGTGAGCATCGTGGCATCGATGCGCTCGGGGGCGACGCGCAGGTGCGTCGGCCGGCCGTAGCCGCCGCTGCGCAGGCGCTTGACCGCGGCGCCGAAGGCGTACGGTCGCAGCAGCGAGCCGCGTCCCAGCCCGCGCGGTGGGGCCGCGGCGCGGGCGGCGGGCGGTGCCTGAAGCGTCGGCTGCCGGGCACCCGACGGGACCTCCGAGCTCGGCGACTCCGACGCGACCTGCGGGGTCGTGAACTCGCGCACCACGCGGGTGACCTTGTCGACACCGGTGCCAACCGCCGCCAGCGCGAAACCGCCCACCGCGACGAGGATCACCAGGATCACGAGCCCGCGGACGGCGCGGGCGGCACCCGCCGGCGCGGGGGCTTCCGGCTCCCGGCGCGCGGTGCGCTCGCGCGGAGCCGACGTAGGCTCGGGCCGTGGATCGCGCTCGCGGCCGAATCCGGCGAGCGGTCGCTCGTCCGCCGATTCGCGACGGTCCGGCGCGACATCCGCGGCCGGCTCGCTCCCGCTGCTCGACCAGCCCAGCGACTCGAGCGGGTCCTCGCCCTTCTTGCGCCCGAACGGGTCCAGATCGGCCATTGGAGCCATCACACCGCGCGGCGCGCCTCAGGTCAACCCCGGCGCACCGCATCAAAGACCGACGCCGCGCCCGGAAGGAGGCACGGCGTCGGCGGGGGGAGGAACTGCAGTGCTGCGATCTGTGGGGGAAGTCGGGGTCAGACGAGCGAGGCGATGCGCTCCTGGACCGAGGTCGAGGCCTTCGTCGCCGCGGTGCGGCCGGTCTCGTAGGCGTTCTCGACGCGCGCGTTGACGAGCTCGACGTTCTTCTTGACCGGCTCGGTGACGCCCTTGAGCTCGCTCTCGACGCGCTTGAGCTCCTTCTCCAGGCGAGCGCGGCGCTGGCGCAGCTCGCGCTCGACGCGCGTGCGCGTCTTCTTCGCGTCGCGCTCGATGCCCTTCACGGCGCTCGAGCCGCGGCGCTCGAAGCGGCGCAGCTCCTGCTTGGCCTTGGCCTTCGTGCCATAGGAGGCGCGCAGGTCCTCGATCGTCTCGACGATCTCGTCGCGGGCGACGAGCGCTGCGCCGACGGGAACGAACATGACCTTCTCGGCAACGTCGGCGGCACGGCCGATCGGCGTCTTGATCTCGGACTTCGCCTCGGCGGCGGTCCTTCGGGCGGTCGCCTTCGTCTTGCGCGCCGTCGTGGCGCGCGCGCTGGCGCCGGCGTTGGCGGCCCGCGTGCCGGCTGCCTTCTTGGCCGCGGTCGAGCGCTTCGTCGCGTTGGTCTTGCGCGTCGCCGCGGCCTTGACTCCGGCGGTCTCGCGCGTCGTCTGGCTCGGCGTGGGTGTGGTGGTGGACTCGGCCATCTGCTGCCTCCTGGCGGACACTAAGGATATTAGATCTAAGCTTGTCTGTAGAGAGTAGTACCCGAACGTGTGTTTGTAAACCCCGGCCGGGCCATCGTCACAGGACGAACACGGGTTCTCGTGGCGGCGGGCCTGAACGCGCCAGGTGTCTGCTGCCCGCGTCGCGGGCTTGGTTGGCACCTTCGGGGCTGCATGCGCCCCGAACTCGCCAGACGGCCCGCGGCTACGCGGCGGCGCGCAGGCCGGTGCGGCGCATCCACGCCTCCGGATCGCGCAGCTCGTCCGGGCTCGGCAGCTGCTCGGGCCCGTCGAACACCCCGTGCAGGCCGACCGGCCCGGCGGCTGAGGCGACGGCGTCGCAGAAGCGCTTGCCGTCCTCGTACTGGCGCAGCTTGGCCTCCAGGCCGATCAGCCGCTCGAGCACGGCCAGCAGCGGCGAGCGCTCCTGGCGTCGGCGGTTCAGCGCTGCGCGCAGCTCGTCGAGTGCCGGCAGCGTCTGGGAACCGACGACGTCCATGACGTGCTCGGCGTGACCCTCGATCACGCCCATCACGGCCTGGATGCGCTCGAGCAGCACCCGCTGCTCGGCGGCCCCGACCGCGGCGACGAGGCCGCCGTCCTTGAACGCCGCGGCCAGGCCGCGCACATCCT
>JBBSQG010000074.1:0-10386 GCA_038258125.1 Solirubrobacterales bacterium | reverse complement strand
CTTACGAAGGCCCATTCGAACGTCGCGCCGTTCGTCACGAACGCGACCGCGGTCGCCGTCGGCCTCAACGCCGACCGGGTCGACAACATGCACGCGAGCGAGATCGTGCGCGCGGCGCGCGTCAAGAAGGGTCTGGACGCCGACACGATCGACGGCCTCGAGCCGGCGCAGCTCGTCGCCCAGGTCGCCGGCGCCGCGTGTCCCGCGGATACGACGCTGGCCGGCGGGGGCTGCATCGAGAACGCCCCGCGCGCCGCGGCGTCCTACGGCGACGCGGCCGCCGCATGCGGCGCCGACAACCGCCGCCTCGTGCCGCCCGACGTGCTGCTGCACGCCCGCTCGCTGCCGAGCATCGATCTCGGCGGCGGCGAGATGAGCGCCGACATCACGGCCGCCACGCTGGCGCTCAGCCAGGGCTACGCGACCGTCAGCGACGGCGGGACCGTCGACGTCGCGACGCTCGGCACGGCGAGCGCGTTTCGCTGCATCACGCGGTAGGAGCTGCCCGCTGTTCGACAGGCTCCAGGGCTCGTGGCAGCGGCGCAGCGATCGAGCTAGGGCTCGACGAGCCCGCGGCGGATCGCGTAGCGCGTCAGGGCGACGCGGTCGCGCAGCCCGAGCTTCTCGAGGATGTTGCTGCGGTGGCGCTCGACGGTCTTGTCGCTGATGTGCAGCACGGCCGCGATCTCACGGCTCGTGAGCCCCTCGGCGATGAGCTTGAGGACCTCCGACTCGCGAAACGAAAGCGGGTCCTCGGGCAGCTCCCCGGGCCGCCGCTCGAGGAAGTCGCGCACGAGCGCTGCGACGCCGCTGGGATAGAGGAACGGCTCGCCGCGCATCGCCGCCCGGCAGGCCCGGATGAGGTCGTGGTGGGCCGCCGACTTGAGGATGTAGCCCGACGCGCCGGCGCGCAGCGCCTCGAAGAAGAACTGCTCGTTGTCGTGCATCGAGACGATCAGCACCCGCAGGTCGGGGCGCTGCTCGGTCAGCTGGCGAGCCGCCTGGATCCCGGTCAGGCGCGGCATCGCGACATCCAGCAGAGCCAGATCGATCTGCTCGCGCAGAGCGGCGGTGACCGCCTCCTGGCCGTCGCTGGCCTCCGCCACGACCTCGAAGTCGGGCTCGGCGTCGAGGATCATCCTCAGGCCGTGGCGCACGAGCGCGTGGTCGTCGGCGAGCAGGACGCGCGTCGTCATCGTGCGTGTGGGAGCCGGAGGGTCACCTGCGTGCCGTGGGCGTCCGGTCGCGCCCCGATCCGCAGGTCGGCCCCGATCGACAGCGCCCGCTCCTGCATCCCGAGCACACCGCCCTGCGACGGGCGCCCGGCGACGTAGCCGACGCCGTCGTCACCGACGATCAACTCCAGGCCGGCCGGGTCGCGCCGCAGCGCGATCTCGATCCTCGTCGCCGACGCGTGACGGACGGCGTTCGTGAGGCTCTCCTGCGCGATGCGGTAGATCGCGACCTCGTCGTCGTCGCTGATCGCGGGCAGGTCGCGCTCCAGGTGGCGGACGATCCTGATGCCCGTGCGCTGCGCGAGGCGCTCGCAGAGGTTCGTCAGGGCGGCCACGAGCCCGAGCGTGTCGAGCGCCTCGGGACGCAGCTCGCGGGCGATCCGGCGCACGTCGTCGACCGAGCCGAGGATGCCCTCGCGGACATCGCGGATCTCGTCCTCCAGCTCCGGCGGCGCACGCCCGAGGACGCGGTCGACGTGCAGACCGAGCGCGGTGAGTGTCTGGCCGACCTGGTCGTGCAGCTCGGCGGCCACGCGCCGGCGCTCGTCCTCGCGCTCCTTGAGCGCGCGCATCCCGGACTCGCGGCGCTCGGTCTCCAGGCGGTCGAGCATGTCGTTGAACGCGTCGGTCAGCACGGTGAGCTCGGACTGGGCGCGCGGACCCGGAAGGCGCTGGCCGGGGCGCAGCGGATCGACTGTGCGCATGAGGCCGGTGAGCCGCGCGAGCGGCGTCGTCGCGCGCCGGATCAGGACGACATTGGCCACCACCATGATCGCGAAGCCGCCCGCCAGCGCCGGGATACGGCCGTTCGCCGGCTCGATGATCAGCACGAGACACGCCACGCACAGGACCGTCACGTTGGGCACCAGCAGCCGCCAGAACAGTGAGATGTAGCGGCTCTGCATCGATGACGACCGTACCCGCCTCGACGGCGGGCCGTCATCGGGCTGACCGCGGACCGTTGCCACGGGCGGGAATCGGAGACCCTCGGAAAGGAGATGAGGCAGGCAGACGTCGCCGTCAGCCGGATCGGGGCCGGGCGCTTGGGCGGGCCGCTGCGATACCTCGCGGGCTGGCTCGTCGCCGGGCTCGTCGTCGCCGGGCTCGCGGTCGCGGTGCTCGGGCGCGGCGGCGAGCCGTCGGGCCGGGTCGCGGTGCCGCCGGTGCGCGAGATCGCCCTCACGCCGGCGGCGAGCAAGGCGGGCTGCGAGGTCGCCGACCGCCGGCCGCAGCACGTCGGCGCGGATCGGCCGCGGCCGGCCGGAGGGATCTACGAGGCACCGATCACCGCGCGCCTCCGCGAGCGCGCCGTGCGCCGGGGGTTGATCGTGATCGAGTATCGCCACGACGTCGCCGACGGCTCGCTCGAGACGCTCAATGCACTGCAGCAGGCGGTGCCCGCGGGCACGATCCTCGCGCCCAGCTGGACGCAGCGGCGTTCTGCGCTGGTCGCGACGGCGTTCCGGCGCCGGCTGAGCTGCACGCGGGTCAACCCGGCCACATTCGACGCGCTGCTGCTCTTCCGGGGCCGCTACCTGGGTTCCGCCCCGCCGTCGTAGTGCACCGTTCCCCACGTCCCTTCACCCTTGGATCGGCCGCTGATCACCGCCTGGCGGCGTCCTCGTCGCCTTACGTGCCAGGGGCACGCCGCGGCCCCTGTGTCCTTGCCAGGCGGCGCCAGCGACCGCCGAAGGGCCAACGGACGTACGGGACGATGCACCAGCCGGATGGGTGTGCGAGGGGCGCCCGATGGGGGTTTGCCACCATCTAAGGACGCGCGCGTACGGGCAAGGAATGGGAATGCCCAACTCCAGCTCCGATCTCATCCGCGTCTTCGACCGCGATCCCGAACTTCTGGAGGGCGTCGAGGAGCCGGCCGCCTCGCATCTGCGCCTGCGATTGGCCGCGCGGCGCGTGTGGGTCGAGCGTGGCGCATGGCGCCCGACGATCGCCGACGACGAGCGCAGCGGCCACCTCGGGATGCTGATCATCGACGGGCTGCTCGTACGCACGCTGCACCTGGCCGGCCGCGAGTCCTCCGAGGTGGTCGGCCCGGGCGACCTGATCCGCCCGTGGGACGCCGACGACGCCGGTGAGTCGGTGGCCTGCGCCTGCGAGTGGCGCGTGCTCAAACCGACCCTGCTGGCCTCGCTGGACCGGCAGTTCGCCACGCGCGCGGCTCGCTGGCCGGCGATCACTGCGGCGCTGCTGGAGCGCAGCACGCGCCGCTCGCGCGCGCTCGTCCATCAGGCGACGATCGGACACGTGCGCCGTGCCGACATGCGGCTGCTGCTCGTCCTCTGGCACCTCGCCGACCGCTGGGGGCGCGTGACCCCGCGCGGCGTCGTCGTCCCCGTGCCGTTGACCCATCAGCTGCTCGCGCAGCTGTCGTGCCTGCGGCGGCCGACCGTGAGCGCCGCGCTCGGCCAGCTCGGGCAGGCCGGCGAGATCTCATCGCTGCCCGACGGCGGCTGGCTGCTGCATGGCGAGCCGCCCGTCACGTCGGGCGAGGAGGACCAGGACGAGGATCGCGAGCGCCAGTCGCCGATCGCCGTGCTCGCGCGCCGGTCGCCGTCACGCGCGCCGTCGCGCGTCGCCGCCTGACGCGGCGCACGGTGTCACCGCGCTGACGCCGCCTGGGCCGCGCCGGAACGCGCGGTGTTGACGGCCGCGAAGGCGCTCGGTCCGCGGGCGTCTCGACCACGTCTTGCAGGAGGACGATGACCCTGAAACGACGACTCCTCGTCCGCGTCGCCGTGCTCGCGGCGGCGCTCGTTCCGTCCGCCGCGGCGGCGCTCGTTCCGGCCGCCGCGCAGGCCAGCCCGAAGCAGATGTCGATCATGATGGACGACGATCTGCTGCTCTACCGCTCCGACGCCGTCACAGCGCGCGCGCTGACGCAGATGAAGGCGATGGGCGTCGACACGGTGCGCATCACCGTGCTGTGGCGCAACGTCGCCGAGTTCGCCCGGCCCAGCCTGCGCGACGTCAAGCGGCTGAAGGGCAAGGCGAAGTCCCGCGCGCACCGTCAGCGCCGCCGCTTCAAGGCCGCCAATCCGTCCACGTACCCGCGTGAGAACTGGGATCGCTACGACAACGTCGTCAAGGCCGCCACCGCGCGCGGTCTGCGCGTCTACCTGAACATCACCGGCCCAGGCCCGATCTGGGCGCAGCGCACACCGCCCAAGCGCCTGCGCCGGCTGCTGGGGACCTACAAGCCGAAGTCCGGCGCCTACAAGCAGTTCGTCACCGCGGTCGGACGCCGCTTCGACGGCACCTACCGCGACGAGAACGGGGCGCGCGACACCCTGCCGCGCGTGAGCATGTGGTCGCTGTGGAACGAGCCCAACCAGGCGGGCTGGCTGTCGCCGCAGTGGGAGAAGCACGGCAAGCACTGGGTGCCCGCCGCACCGGCGATCTTCCGCGAGCTCGTGCAGCGCGGCTACGAGGGGCTCGTCAAGACCGGCCATCGCGCCGACAACGACACGATCCTGCTCGCCGAGACCGCGCCGCAGGGCTCGGGCCACCGCAGCGAGCGCTCGGCGATGTACCCCAAGCGCTTCCTGCGCGAGGTGTTCTGCGTCAAGCCCAACGGCAAGCGCTACAGCGGCCGGTCGGCGGAGGTGCGCGACTGCAGCGACTTCCGCCGCAAGGGCCCGCTGAAGGCGAGCGGCTACGCCCACCATCCGTACACGAAGAACGTCTCGCCGACGAAACGCCATCGCGCGGCCGATGCGCTGACGATGGCGAACATAGGCGAGCTCGGCACGCTGCTCGACAGCCTGGCGGCGAAGACCGGCTACCTGCCTTCGGGGCTGCCGCTGTACATGACCGAGTTCGGCTTCGAGACCAACCCGCCCGATCGCTACTCGGGGGTGTCGCCGACGGCGCAGGCGGACTTCAACATGCTCGGCGAGTATCTGGCCTGGAAGAGCCCGCGGATCTCCTCGCAGGCGCAGTTCCTGCTCGCCGACGTCGGTCCGCGCAAGAAGCACCGCAAGGGGAGCAAGTCCTACTGGTCGACGTACCAGTCGGGCCTGCTCACCGGCAGCGGTAAGGCGAAGCCGTCGGCCTACGCGTACACGCTGCCGTTCCTCGCCTTCAAGCGCGCGCCGGACCCCGCGACGGGGCTGCCCGCGTTTGACTTCTGGGGGCAGCTGCGCTTCCTGCCCAACGGCACCGTCAGCAGTGCGTTGGTGCAATGGCGGCCGCTGGACAACACGGCGCCGTGGGCCACCATCGGCGCCCCCGTCGCGATCGATGCGCTGGGCTACTTCAGCGCCTCGCGCGTCGCGCCGAGCGCCAAGCCGGGCGAGTGGCGCGCGCTGTGGCAGGCGCCCGCCGGCGGCGAGCATCTCAGCAGCCTCGGCAGTCGCGGCACCTGAGGGTCCGTCGCGACGGTTCGCCGGCCCAGCCGGGCCGGCGAACCGTGCGGGGGGGTGTACTACAGGCCCGCGGGATGGCGCACGCGGTAGCCACGCTTCGTAGTCCGCTCGGTCCGCCAGCGCGGACCCTCCTCGCCGCGGCCGGAGGTGTCGAAGCGCAGCCCGGCGATGACGATGTAGACGTGCCCGCCGTGCGCGTAGACGCTCATCCAGTTGCCGGTGCCGCGCTCGCCGAAGCCCATCAGGCCGGTCGAGTCCAGCGGCGACTTGAGCAACCCGGCGGCGTGGAGCACGAACGACACCGCACCGGAGCAGTCGTAGGCCGTGTCCTGGAAGTCCTCGGTGTGACCTCCGCCGTAGCGGTAGGGCAGCGTCGCGATCGCGTTCGCGGCGGCGATCGCCTTCTGCACGGGCAGCGGTGACCCGATCGGCATGATGGCGGTCCGCCCGTCGGGTGACAGCGTGGCCGGCGGGACGGTGACGGCGGCGGCCGTTGTCGCCGTTGTCGCCGTTGTCGCCGTCTTCGCGCGGCTGCGCAGCCCGCGCGCCTGCGCGCGCGAAACGCGACTGTCGACGCGCAGGTCGAAGCGGCGCTCGTAGCGGCGCACGCTGCGCGCCGTGCGCTTGCCAAAGGCGCCGTCGACGTGCGTGTCCACGCCGACCCGCGTCATCCAGCGCTGTAGGACGCGCACGTCGCGGCCGTGGTCACCGCGCTCCAGCGTGCGGTCGCCGAAACGCAGGAAGCGGGCCTCGGCGGGGGAGGCCGGGGCGAGCATGCTTGCGCCGCAGACCAGCGTCGCCAAGGCGCCGCGGGAGAGTAGTCGTGTTTGCACTCGGGTCGTCCTCACTTTCCAGTTCGCTTCCGAGGTGAGCTGACGGGCTCGCGCTGGAAAGTGCGCTACGCCGGCACGGTGCCGGCGATTCGCCCCCGCGTGCTGTGCTTCGCACGCCCTGGTTCCCCCGGTCGCCGGCGCGCTGATGCGCCGGCGATTCAGCCGTTGTCCTAGATCAAGACAAGCCTGCCGGGCGAAAGTTGCGACGGCGCGCGAGGTCCGTGGCCGGGTTCAGCGGCGCCGGTAGGAGCGCGTCGGCGAACCGGTCCGCAGCAGCCCGGCCGGGCCGATCCAGCGCACGCGGTAGCGACGGTCGGGGCGATAGGAGGTCGTCGTCGTCCAGACCCCGTGCGGGCCGGTGACGTCGTGCTTGAGCGTGCGCCAGCGGGCCCCGTGACCGTTGCGGTACTCGATCGTCACCCGCTCGCGCCCGGCGGCCGGCCGGACGAGGCCCCACAGCGTCGTGCGTTTGTGCCCGCGCAGTGCCACGAGCGGCAGCCTGAAGCCGCGCAGGGCGCGCTTGGCGGCGCCCGAGCTCGTGCGCAGGCCCGACTCGAAGCCGGGGTAGGTCAGCTTGCCGTCGCTGCCCTTGACCGCGTCGGAGTCGCGCATGAGGTACTGCGAGACGCTGCGCACGCGCGGGTTGCGGCGGGCGATCCGCTCGGACATCGCGAGGTACTCGGCCTGCTTGGTCTGCGGTACGCCGAGCTGGCGGTCAGGCAGCGACTGGATGCCGAACTCCGTCAGCCACAGGGGCAGCCCCTGGCGCACCGCGCCGGCGCGGCCGGCCCGATACAGCGCGCTGTTGAGCCGCGACAGCACACCGATCGTCACGTCGTCGGGGCTCGGCGGCCGGAAGAACGGCCCGTCGCGGGTCGTGTACGGGTGATGGGCGTAGCCGTCGGCGCGCAGGCGGTCGCAGGCGGGCCGGCGGTGGTAGTTGCGGTCCAGGCACATCAGGCGGCGCAGGAACACGAGCGGATGCACGACGTGGCCCGTGCCGCGCGGCGCGGTCTCGCCGAGCAACACCGGCACCGAGCCGATCCCCGCCGCGGCGAGGCCGCGCTCGCCGCGCTGGAACAGGCGCCGGTAGACGGCCGCTGAGGTCGGCGTGCGGTAGCCGGTCCATTGCGGGCGCAGGTACTTGGGATGGTTGGGCTCGTTCCAGATCGCGTAGGCGTCGACGACCTTGCCGTAGCGGCGCCCGACGGCCTCGGCGAAGCGCCCGAAACGCGTCGCGCTCGGTCGCGTGACGTGGTCGCGTCGCGCCTTCGTCGCCCATTTCGGCACGGGCCCGCTCACCGTCAGCAGGATCTTCAGGCCGCGTGCGTCGGCGCCGGCGATGATCCGGTCATACAGGTCCCAGCGATAGTTGCTCGGGGCGCGCTCGTCAAAGCGCGGCGCCACCTGCGCGTTGGGCTTGGGCGCGACGTCCTTCCAGTACAGGACGACGCGCAGCCAGCCGGCGCCGAGCGACCGGATCTCGTCGAGCGTCGCGTCGCGCAGCGCCTGATTGGGTGAGCGCAGCTCGCGCGGGGCCTCGAAGATCGTCACCGCGTCGGGCCGTGCCGCGGCGGGCGTGGCCGCCGCGGCGAGGACGCCGAGCGTGATGAGCAGGCAGAGTGTGGTTGCGCGCATGCCCCCGCAACCCCGGCCGGCCGGCGGCGGTCCGCGGCGGGTCAGCGCGCTGACGCTCAGCGGATGTGCTTGGCCGCGATGTCGCGCCACGGCAGTCCGCTATGCCGGTAGATCCCGCACGCCGCGTAGTTGATGATCGCGGGCTCGCCGTCGGTGCATGCGTACTCCGACGGCACGTGGTAATCCGATGCGCCCGACCAGGCCCAGCCCGACCACGCCTCGCTGGCGCCGGCGAGCTGGTAGTCCCTGCTTGAGATGCGGTAGCGGATCGCGCCGGAGTTGCGCGTCGGGCAGCCACCGCCGCCGACCTGGCAGGCACGGAAGAACGCGACGTGGCCCTCGGCGATCGACGGGCCGAGGTACGTCTGGCCGGCGATCCCCGTGCCCATCGTCGCGAGCTGGCGGGTATCGCTGCGGCGCAGGTTGGTCAGGCGGATCTCGTTGTCGCGAAAGCCGGCGAGGTTGAGGGGCTGGTAGGTCCAGCTCTGCGCGACCCAGCGGCCCCAGAGGTCCATTGCGGGCAGGCCGACGTCCTCGATCCGGCGACAGCTCGGCGGGCGGCCCACGCCGCAGCGGCGCTCGGGCAGGCCGGCGAGCCGGTCGGACGGGTGCGCCCGCAGCGCGTTCAGGCGCTTGGTGTAGGGGATGACCTTGTCGCGGCTGTAGCGCCGGCCGAACGCCAGGCGCCCGCGCCAGACCGTCGGTGCGATCTCGTCGTGGCCCCTCGTGTTGGCGTTGCGCACGGGGCGCAGCTTGTCGCCGGCGTCGAAGCCGATGACGTACAGGTCGCAGGAGCCGCGGCACAGCGACACGACGCCGGACGGCCGGCCGCGCGAGTCGGGCCCGGCATCGGCGTCGTAGGGCGTGCGCTGGGTTGGCACGGGGAGATCGCGGACGGTCCCGTCGTGCGCCGTGGCCAGGTGGTAGCGCGCGCCGTCCCAGCGGCTGAACAGCAGCCAGCCGGCGTACTCGCGCACCGTCGTGTGGCGCTGCAGGTCGACGATCCGCGTGCCGTCGTCCGCCGACGCCGCGGGACTTGCGGCGGCGGCGAAGGCGACGACGGCGCCGAGCAGGGCGATGAGCGTGGAGTCGAGATGTCTCATGCCTCGGCAACGAGCGTGCACCCAAGCAGGTCGCGCGCCCCGGTCAGCCGGCTGGCGCTCATCTCGGGCCAGGCATCCCATCGCTCAGCGCGAGTAGCTGCGCATCCGCTTGGCGAACACGCCGAACGCGGGCCGCGGCGTGCCGTCGGGCCCCAGCAGGCCGGCGTCGAAGCGGCAGCGCGAGCCGCAGCCCGGTCGCGCGATCCCGTAGGCGTTGTAGACGTAGACGCGCTCGACGCCGCTGCGCCGGTAGCGGCTGGCGAACCGGAAGACGTTCTTGATCCGGGCGGCCTGGCGCGACTCGGAGTAGTGAAACGAGCGCCCGAAGCTCGCCAGCGCGCCGGTCTCGGTGAACCAGAACCGCGCGTGGCGGTTGAAGCGGTGCACCGCGCGGATGATCCGCCCGGTGCCGCGCGAGCGGTTGCGGTTGACGTCGGAGTAGTTGTGGATGCCGACGATCGTCAGCCGTTTGCGCCACGTCGAGCTCAGGCGCGAGTAGAAGGTGCGGATGTAGCGCTCGACGCCGGCCTGGTCGAGCACGTCGAGGCCGACGACTGCACAGGAGCGGCAGCGCTTCTTGACGGTGCGGTACATGCTCTTGAAGTAGGAGACCGCGTGACCGACGTGGTTGTAGGTCTCCTGCGACTTGTGGTTGACCTCGTTCCACGCCCCGAAGTCGCGCACGCCGAGGTGGCGGAAGTACAGGACGATGCGCCCGATATCGCGCCGGTAGCGCTTCGTCGAGACGAGCTTGCCGCGCTTGGCGCGCAGATCGGTCGTCGAGATGTGCAGCAGCGTCGAGACGCCGGCCTTGCGCGCCGCCTTGACGAAGGCCCGCGCCTTGGCGCGCTCGGGGCGGTTGCGCATGATGTCCGACGGGACGAAGTAGCGCGTGCGTCGCAGCTTCAGCTCGCGCACGTAGGGCGACTGGAACATCACCGGGTTCTGATCGGCCAGGCCGACGCGGATCTCGCTGCGCGCCGCCGCCGGGGTGGCCGGTGCGAGGACCAGGCCGGCGAGCAGCGCCGCGGCGAGTGCGGTCCGGCGCAGGCGCAGGCGCGGGCACGGTCGGGCGGCGCGGCCGGGCAACGTGCCGCGACCGCGCGTCATCGACGGCCGATTCATGCAGGATGCGTCCGGCGGGTCGCCCGCGCGGGCGACGCCCGCTGCGGCGCCGGTCGACGGTCGCGCT
>JBBSQG010000073.1:0-10396 GCA_038258125.1 Solirubrobacterales bacterium | reverse complement strand
GGCGTCGGCGTATCGAAGGAGACGCGCCCCTCGATCTACGACGTGCTCTCGGGCTCCGCGTCGCTCTCGGAGGCGATCACGGAGACCGACATGGAGCATCTGCACCTCGTTCCCGCCTCCCCCGACCTCGCGGGCGCGACGGTCGAGTTGCCCCGCGTCGCCGGCTCCGAGACCCTGCTGCGCGACGCGCTCGCCGGACTGGGGTCGCGCTTTGAGTTCACCTTCCTCGACTGCCCGCCTTCGCTGGGACCGCTCACGATCGGCGCCCTCGCGGCCGCCGACCGCGTCATCGTGCCCGTCCAGACGGAGTACTTCGCGCTGGAGGGGCTGGCCGGCCTGCTCGACACGCTGGCGCTGATCCAGCGCGCGCTCAACCCGCGGCTGACGATCGCCGGCATGCTGCTGACGATGCACGACGGCCGCACGCGGCTGTCGCGCGACGTCGAGCGCGAAGTGCGCCAGCACTTCCCCGCGCTGGTCTTCGACACGGTCATCCCTCGCAACGTGCGCGTTGGCGAGGCGCCGAGCTTCGGACGGCCGGTCACGCACCACGATCCGCACTGCCCCGGCGCCGACGCGTACTTCGAGTTCGCCAAGGAGGTCGTGCGGGCGGGGGCCACGCCATGAGCGGTCCGCCGCGGGGTATGGGCCGCGGTCTGGCCGAGATCCTGCGCGTCTCCGGCGCGCCCCAGCCGTCCGGCGACGATCTGCGATCGGTGCCCGTCGACCTCATCGCGCCCAACCCCAAGCAGCCGCGCCGCTCGTTCGAGGAGACGGCGCTGGCCGCCCTCGCCGGCTCGCTGCGCGAGCGTGGCGTGCTGCAGCCGGTGCTCGTCCGGCCGGTGGCGGGCGGCACGTACGAGCTCGTAGCCGGCGAGCGCCGCTGGCGCGCCGCCCAGATCGCCGGCCTGGACGAGCTCCCGGCGCTGATCCGCGATCGCGACGACGCCGAGGCGCTCGAGGCGGCGCTGATCGAGAACATGGCCCGCGAGGACCTCAACCCCGTCGAGGAGGCGCGTGCGTGCGCGGCGCTCGTCGAGGAGCTGGGGCTGACACGCGAATCGGTCGGCCTGCGGGTTGGTCGCAGCCGCGTTGCGGTCACGAACCTCATCCGCCTGCTCGATTTGCCCGACGACGTGCTCGAGCTGCTCGAGCAGGGCGACCTGTCGGAGGGCCACGGCCGCGCGCTGTTGCTGGCCAGCGATCACGCCGACCGCAAGCGGCTGGCCCGGTCCGCCGCCGCCGAGGGCTGGTCGGTCCGCACGCTCGAGGCCCGCGCGCGCGACGCGAACGCTGCCCCAGCTGCCCCGCGCGCGTCCGCCGCCACCGCGCCGCATCCCGATCAGCGGGCCGCCGCCGCCCAGATCGCCGACGCGCTCGGTGGCGCGTTCGGCATCGACGTGACCGTCAAGCCCCACGGCGACGGCTACCGCGCCGAGCTGACGTTCGCCGACCCCGACGAGGCGCTCGCGCTGGCCCGCCGGCTGCGCCCGCGCGCCGCGGCGTAAGCGCGGCTGCGGTCGCGCCGTCAGCTAGACTCCGCCGCCGTTCGGGCGATTAGCTCAGTCGGTTAGAGCGCTTCTCTGATAAGGAAGAGGTCCCAGGTTCGAATCCTGGATCGCCCACTCGGAGCTTGCAGGCTTCCCTGAGTCGCCGCCGGTGATTCGCCCTGCAGAAGGTACGAGACGGGTAGGTCCCAGCCCCGCCGCTCGCCGGCCTGTTGAGTTGACGCGGGCGGTCCACCGCGGCGAGCTGCGCGCGGTGTGCCTGTGCTCGCGGTTGCGGGATCCGGCTGCGCGACCTGTCGCCGGACGCCGGCTGCTCGGATGCCGGTCGGCTGAGCGGGCTCGCCCGCGGCCGCGAGCAGCTCCACCTCTGTGTGCGGCCCTTTGAGGAGCTCGAGCAGCAACGAGACCCCGACAGGGTCGAGTGCTCCCAGCGCGCGCGTCGTCCGGTCGTCCATTATTCTGCATAGTCGCCCGGTTGGGGCGAGTTTTCGGCCGCCAGCGCCTCGATGAGATGTGGATGCACCACGGTTGTTTGAGATGGAAGCCGCCCTTGCTCCCCTGCCCACCTCGGCATCGCCCGAACTCGAGACCGAGCTGCGGCAACGAGCGCTCGCAGCGCGCGTCCGGCTATATCCGCGGTTGCGGTTCATGGGTTCGAAGTTCAAGCTCGCTCCCCGACTGGCCGAGGTCTTCACGGCACTTCCGCCCGGGCCGGCCGTCGACGCATTCTCGGGGAGCGGAATCGTGTCCTACACGCTCAAGGCGACCGGTCGTCCGGTGGTGGCAAACGACCACCTGAAGTTCGCAACCACGCTCGCTGAGGCTGTGATTGCGAACGACGACACGATGCTGACTGCAGCTGAGGTCGATCGGATCTGCTCCGGGAACTGCGACGGACGCGACTTCATCGCCGAGACGTTCGACGGGCTCTACTTCCCGGCCGAGGACCACGAGTTCCTCGACGGGGCGTGGTCGCACATAGATCAGCTGGACCGGCCAAGGCAGGCGCTCGCTCTCAGCGCGCTCTGCCTCGCCGCCGCCTGGAAGCAGCCTCGGGGCGTCTTCACGATCACGACGCCGCGATACGACGATGGTCGCCGTCAGATGCGTATGAGCCTTCAGGAGTTGTTCCGTGAAGCGGTCGCCAACTTCAACAAGGCCGTCTTCGCGGTGCCTGGCGCCAAGTCGACCGCCGTCTGCGGCGAGGTCTTCGATCTTGACCCTGCTGAGAGTGCCGTCGCGTATCTCGATCCGCCGTACGCGCCGCCGCGCGACGACACGTGCTACATCAAGCGCTATCACTTCCTCGAAGGACTTGCGACGTACTGGCGCGATCAAGAGATCATGTGGGAGACCACAACACGGAAGCTGCGCAAGAGGCATACGCCGTTTGCATACAAGCGCACGGTTCGGCCGGCGCTGGACGAGCTCTTCGAGCAGTTTCGCAACCAGGCCCTCGTGGTCTCGTATGGATCGAACGCCGCGCTGGGAGCAGACGAACTTGAGTTGCTCCTCAAGCGGCACAAGCGGTTGGTGCGGCGTATCGCGATTCCTCACCGTTATGCGTTCGGGACGCATGCGGCGGCAAGTCGCCGCGAGGCCACCGAGTACATCTTCGTCGCGACGTGAGCGGCACGCCGAGCTTCGCCGATTACCTGGCCTCGTTGTCGCCGTTCGTGCCGCAGAGCGCCGGGGCGGAGCCGGACGCGCTTGCGCTAAGCCGAGGTGAAGGCCACCGTGTGCGCAGTCCGACCTCAGTCAGGTCGTCAGCGGAGAATCGGCTCGTGCCCGCATCCATCGCGCCGCCGCGCCCGTCTGCCCGTGTCACGGACCCGGATACGACGATATCTCGATGTCGGCGCGTCAGTGCCTCCGAAACGATCGGCCACGACCGCCCAAGGCCAGCCCACGAGAGACGTGAGAGCGACGGCTTCGCTTGGCCCCAGCGAGACGGTGGGAATTGCAGTCAACGTCGCAACAGAGACGCGGATGGCAGTCCTGCTGCCTCTGCCGCCCGCCACCGATGAGCCGATGATCGTCCATTCCCGCCGGGGTGGCTCATGCAGCAGCCGTCCGGCGGTCGACAGGCACTGGTGTGAGCCCCGAACTGGACGACCGCGAACGACGCGTGCTGCGTCTGAAGGCGCGCACGGCGACGCTCGCCGCGCTGCGCGCCCTGGGCGGCGAAGCGGCGCGCGAGACCATCCTCGCCATGGCGCTCACCGAAGGCGGGTTCAGCGCACGTGAGCTCGCCGCGCCCCCGCCGCCCGCGCGGGCGGTGAAGTTCGCGCGCATGGTCGACTACCAGCTGTCGTGGACGCTGACGAACCTCAAGCGCGACGGTCTGGTGGAGAACCCGGCGCGCGGCGTATGGCGGTTGACGGGCGCCGCGCTCGAAGGCCCGCAGCCGGCCGTCGAGGAGCCGGTCTACGTCGACCGGCTCGACGAGCTGCGGCGGATGGGCTACCGCGAGTACCTGCGCACGCCGGAGTGGCGCACGACGCGCGCCGCCGCCCTGCTGCGAGCCGGCCATTGCTGCTCGCTCGACGCGACCCACACGACCGATCTCGAGGTGCACCACCGCACGTATGAGCGCCGCGGCGAGGAGCTGGCGAGCGACCTCGTCGTACTTTGCCACGATTGCCACATGACGTTCCACAAGGCCAACGGACGGGCGCGCTGCGAGCCCGCCAATCCCGTCGCTGCGGACAGGGTGGCCCCTCCCGCATCGGCACCCCCCCGCGCCGACCCGGCCGCGCACGAGCGACCGCGGGTCGAGGCCATGACGTCGATGCAGATGCGCGCACCGCCCGGCGCCATGCGGTCGTTGCTGCGCCGGATCCTTACGCCGTAGCGACCCGCGCATTCGTCAGGTACCGAACGTCCGTGCCCGCGGGCTGGCCGTCAACTCGGTCGCGCGACGTCGACGCCGGACCAGCCCGCGGCTACCCTGGGCAGACGATGTCCGTCGACACGCCCGACGAGCTCTCCGGGCTGCGCGCCGCCGGCCGCGTGGTCGCGCAGACGATCCGCGCCATGCGCCACTGCGTGCGCCCCGGCGTGACGACCGCCGAGCTCGACGCGATCGCGCGCCGTGAGCTCAAGCGCACCGGCGCCCGTTCGGGTCCGCAGCTTGACTACGGCTTCCCGGGCACGACGTGCATCAGCGTCAACGACGAGGCCGTGCACGGCATCCCCGGCCGGCGCCGGCTGCGCGGCGGCGACCTCGTCAAGCTCGACGTCACCGCCGAGCTCGACGGCTTCTACGCCGATGCCTGCCGCACCGTCGTCGTGGGCCGAGGGCGACCGCAGGCGATCGCGCTCGTGCGCACGGCCGAGCAGGCCCTCGCCGAGGCGCTGAAGATCGTCCGCGCGGGGGTCGCGCTCAACCAGATCGGCGCGACCGTGCAGCAGGTCGTCCAGGCGCGCGGCTTCTCGGTCTGCGATGGCCTCATGGGCCACGGGATCGGACGGCGCATCCACGAGGCGCCCGACGTGCCCAACGTCTTCGAGGCCGCGCTGTCGCAGCCACTCACCGACGGGCTGGTCATCACGATCGAGCCGCTCGTGGCGGCCGGGGGCTCCGCCGTCCGGATGGACCGCGACGGCTGGACCGTGCGCACCGCCGACCGCTCGCTGTCCGCCCACGCCGAGCACACGATCGTCATCCGGGCCGGCGAGCCGCTGGTCCTCACCGCCTAGACCGGGCTGGCTTCCGATCAGCCAGCCCTTCGCGCCTTCACCTGCGCCGACGCAGTCGGGGCAGGCCCTAAGCCGGAACGGCGACGCCCTCGCGGGCAAGCAGCAGCAGGCCGAGCTCGCGCGCCTTCTGCGCGGCGTCGCTGTCGCCCTCGTGGGCGGCGACGATCGAGCCCTTCATGAGGATGTGCCACTGCGCGGCGAAGCGCTCGGGGTCGGCGACTCCGGCCGCCTGGGCCAGCTCGGCCACGAAGGCGCGGATGTTGGCCAGGTGCATCACGCAGGCCTGGCGGACGGGCTCCTCCTGGCTGTCGAACTCCAGCAGCGACGTGATGAAGGCGCAGCCCTCGAAGTCCTCGCGGGCGAACCACTCCGAGAAGATCTCGAAGATCGTCAGCAGCTGCAGGCTCGGCGTGTCGGCGCGCCGCAGGACCTCGCCCTGCACCCAGCCCTTCGTCCAGCGCTCTTCGCGCTGGGCGAGAAAGGCGAGCGCGAGGTCGTTCTTGGACGCGAAGTTGCGGTACAGCGTCATCTTCGCGACGTCCGCGTGGGCGGTGATCGTGTCCACGCCGATGGCCCGGACGCCGGAGCGGCTGAACAGCCCGTAGGCGGCGTCGAGGATGCGATCGCGACCTGAGCGCCCACGATCGACGGCTTGCGTATCGGCTGCTGCCATCGGTGCACTATAAGCGCGCGGGCGCGCCGCCGGGAAGGGAATGTCACATCAGCCACGAGCGCTCTGGTCCGCCCCGGCCGGGCCGGTCAGGATTCGAGACCGCCCCTACCCCGCAGCTATGCTCCCTGAGATGCAGGAGATGGTCATCTACGGGGTCAGCTTCGACATGGTCGGCAAGCAGCCGATCGTGCTGTTGAAGACCGTCGACAGCAACAAGTTCCTCCCGATCTGGATCGGCCACCCCGAGGCCGCCGCGATCCTCATGAAGCTGCAGGGGGCCTCGACGCCGCGGCCGATGACGCACGATCTGCTGTGCGACATGCTCGGCGAGCTCGACGTCCGCTGCACGCAGGTCGCCGTCACGGAGCTGCGCGACAACACGTTCTTCGCCTCGATCACGCTTGCCGTCGACGGCAAGGAGATGCAGATCGACTCCCGCCCGAGCGACGCGCTCGCGCTCGCCGTGCGCTCCGGCGCGCCGATCTTCGCCGCCGAGGACGTCATCGCCGAATCGGCGATCGAGTTCGAGCACGACGTCGAGGACACCGAGGAGGTCGTCGAGAAGTTCAAGGACTTCCTCGACCAGGTCAGCCCGGAGGACTTCGCCGGCGAGGAGTGACGCGCGTGACGTCGCCGGGAGGTCGCAGCAGGCGGCCACATCGCGCGTTCATGTACTCCGGGACGCCGGGCCGCATGCAGTGACCGGACGGCGAAACCGAATACAGGTCCTACAGATGAGCGAGATCGACGATGCGCTCGATGAGCGCGTCGAAGTCGATCCCCGCCGCGTCGGCGGCCATCGGCAGCAGCGACGTCTCGGTCATCCCCGGGATCGCGTTGGCCTCGAGCACGGTCAGCTCGCCGGTCTGCTCGCAGAGCATGAGATCGACCCGCGCGACGCCGCGGCAGCCGAGCACGTCCCACACCTGCAGCGCCAGCTCCTGGGCGCGGGCCGTCACGTCGTCGGGCAGCGCGGCCGGGCAGACGAACTCGGTGCGGCCGATCTCGTAGCGCGACTCGAAGTCATAGAAGTCTCCCTGCGGGACGGCCTCGACGACCGGCAGCACCGCGCGGTCCAGCAGCGACACGGCCAGGTCGCGGCCCTGCACGTGGCGCTCGAGCAGGACCTTGTCGCCGTAGGAGAACGCCGCCACGAGCGCGCCCGGGACCTCCCGCGCCGAGGCCGCGAACTTGATCCCCAGCGCGGAGCCCTGGCCGGCGGGCTTGACGACGATCGGAAAGCCCAGCCGGTCCTCGATCGCGACGAGCGCGTCGGCGGCGCCGAGCTCCTTGAAGGCGGTCTCGTTGAACGCGAAGAAGTCGGGCGTCGGAATCCCCACGTCGCGCATGTGGTGCTTGGCCAGGACCTTGTCAGCACAGCGGATGCACGCCGACACGCCGCTGCCCGTGTACGGGATGCCGAGTGCCTCGAGCAGTTCCTGGACCGTGCCGTCCTCGCCGTCGCGGCCGTGCAGGGCGACGAAGGCGACCTCGGGGTCCACGCTGCGCAGGCGCGCGACGAGGTCGTGGCCGACGTCGATGGCGACGACGTCGTGGCCGAGGCGCTCGAGCGCGTCCTGCACCCGCGCGCCGGACTTCAGGGACACCTGACGCTCAAGCGACCGGCCGCCCTTGAGGACCGCGACCCGCGTCATCCTTCGCGCGCGTCGCGCCGGCGGCGTTCCGGCGCGGGCAGGTGCAGCACGTTGGCCAGCTCCACGTCGGGCTCGGCCGGCACCGGCTCGGCCGGCTGGCCCACGAGCCGGTGCGATCCCGTCAGAGTGCCGTAGAGTTCGACCTGCTCGCGAACGACCTCGCCGATGCGGCGTACGCCCTCGCGGATGTCGGCCTCGCCGACGCCGGAGAAGTTCAGCCGCATCGAGCTGCCGCCGCGACCGTCGAGAAACGCCGAGCGGCCCGGGACGAACGCGACGTGCTCGTCGAGCGCGCGCGCGAGCAGGTCGGTCGTGTCGATGTAGTCGGGCAGGGTGACCCAGATGAACAGGCCGCCCTGTGGGTGCGTCCACGAGCACTCGGGCCCGAAGCACTCCGCCAGCGAGTCGAGCATGACGTCGCGCCGGCGGCGGTAGATCTCCTTCAGCGAGTGGACGTAGTCCTGCCAGCGCCCGCTCTCGAAGTACGCGGCGACAAACAGCTGGGTCAGCGACGAGGAGCACAGGTCAGACGCCTGCTTGCCGATGTTCATCTTCTCCAGGACCGGCCGCGGCCCCACGCTCCAGCCCAGCCGCACGCCGGGCGAGAGGATCTTGGAGAACGTGCCGAGGTAGATGACGAAGTCGCCTCCCTCCAGCGCGTAGAGCGTCGGCAGCGGGTCGCCCTCGTAGCGCAGCAGGCCGTAGGGGTTGTCCTCGAGCACGAGCAGCTCGCGCTCGCGGATGACCTCGACGAGGCGGTGGCGACGCGGCAGCGACATCGTCGTGCCGCCGGGGTTCTGGAAGGTCGGCACGGTGTAGATGAACTTCGGCCGGCGGCCCTCGGCGGCGAGGCGGTCGAGCGCCGCCTCGAGCTCGTCGATCCGCATCCCGTCCTCGTCGAGGCTGATCTGGATGACCTCGGCCTGGTAGGAGCAGAACGTCGGCACGGCTCCGGGATAGGTCGGGGCCTCGGCGATGATCACGTCGCCGGGGTCGATCAGGGTCTTGCAGACGAGGTCGATGACCTGCTGGCCGCCGGTCGTGACGAGCACATCGTGAGCGTCGATGATCGTGCCCTCCTCGGCCATGACCTCGGCGATGCAGCGCTTGAGCACGGTCAGGCCCTCGGTCGGCCCGTACTGCAGCGAGCGCGCGGTCGAGTCGACGGCGACCGAGCTCATGATCGCCGCGAACGACGCGGCGGGAAACGACGAGGTGTCGGGCAGGCCGCCGGCGAGCGAGATGATGTCGCTGCGCTCGGTCAGCGCCATGAGGTCGCGCATTGCCGAGGACTTCATGACCTTCGTGCGCGCCGCGAACAATCCGGCGTAGCGCTCGAGGTCGCGTGACGTCTGACGGGGAGCCGGGGCAGACGTCATGGTTCGAGGTTCGCCAGGGGTCCGCGCGTCCCTGTCGTCTATCGTCATGCGGCCTTCCACGGTACCGGACCCGTTGCAGCTGCTGATCGACATTCTCCAGGGCGCTGGCCTGGCCGGCGCGGCCGGCATCCGGCCCTTCCTGCCGGCGCTCGTCGCGGGCGCGCTGGCGACCGCGGACTTCGGCGTCGACTACGAGGGCACGCCGTTTGCCTTTCTCGAGCAGCCCGCTTGGCTGCTCGGCGTCGTGCTCGTGCTGATCGCCGTCCTCGTCGCCCACCGGCGAGGATTGGCCGAGGGACCGATCGAGTCCGCGCTGCAGGGCATCGGCATCGGCCTCGGCGCGCTGCTGTTCGCCGGCACGCTGGCCGACCACAGCAGCGTGTGGTGGCCGGGCCTGCTGGCCGGCGGCCTCTGCGCGGCGCTCGCGATGGCGGCGACGCGATCGCTCGTCTCGCGCGTGCGCGCCCGACTTGACGACGAGGCGCGCGCCGCGCTGCCGATCTACCTCGAGGGCACCGCGGTGCTGCTCGCCGGGCTGTCGGTCGTCGTGGCACCGATCTCGGTTCTCGCGCTCGGCTTCTTCGCCTTCCTGCTGCGCGGCGGCAAGCGCCGCGAGGGCGAGAAGTACGCCGGGTTGCGCATCCTGCGGTGACTCCCGCAAAGCTGATCCTGACCGTCATCGACGGCATGAAGCCGACGATGGTCGAGCGCGCGATGACGTCAGGCAGCGCGCCCGCGCTGCAGGCGATCGTCGACCGCGGCCTGTACGTGCCCGACTGCGTGGCGGCGTTTCCCTCGGTGACGCCGGTCTGCGCCGCGACGATCGCCACCGGCCGGCTGCAGGACGAGCACGAGATCCCCTCGATGAACTGGTACTCGCGCGCCGAGCAGCGCTACATCGAGTACGGCTCCTCGTTCTCGGCCTCGCGCAAGTTCGGCCTCAACCGCCAGCTCGTCGACACGATCTTCAACATGAACGCGACGCATCTCGCGCCCGACGTGCTGACCGTCTTCGAGCGCCTCGACGACAGCGAGGCGGTGCGCACCGCCTGCACCTCCTACCTCATCTACCGCGGCCGCCACGAGCACGAGATCTCGCGCGACTTCGCGCTCACGCGGGCGGCGTCGTCGCTGTTCAAGCGCTCGACACGCGGGCCGCTGGAGCTCTTCTACGCCGACATCTTCGCCAGCCGCAAGACGGGCTGCTGGTCGCGGATGGGAATCCCCGGCATGCGCGATCAGCACGCCGGCTGCGTCGGCACCTACCTCGTCGAGCACGACCTGTTCGACTTCCTGCTGCTGTCGCTGCCGGACAACGACGCGCACTCCCACCAGAATGGGCCGCACGCGCAGATCCAGTCGATCGCGGCGGCCGACGCCGAGCTGTGGCGTGTGATGGAGGCCGGCGGCGGAGCCGACCAGTTCCTCGACGAGCACGCGATGATCGTCATGGCCGATCACTCGCACTCGCACATCGAG